>JAAZDF010000219.1 GCA_012512905.1 Clostridium sp. | reverse complement strand
TTGGACTTACTCAAATAACAGGTGATGCACAAGGTATTGGCAATTTAGCGACAAATTCATTAAATGTAATTGATCAATTATCAGTTTCTTTAATATTTGGAATATTTGTATTAATAGCCCTTGGATATTCTGTTATTAAAGTATTCTTTAATAATTTAAAGAGAGGTGGCATACTACTTACACAAATTGCGGTTGGAAGTTTGTATATGATATCCGTACCTAGAGGCTTTATCGATGGCTTTACTGGTTGGTCCAAGCAAATTATTGCCTTGTCTCTAACTACCTTTTTACAATCAGTATTTTTAGTTGCGGGGCTAATGGTATTTAAAGATAGCTTGTTGTTAGGAATTGGGCTTATGATGTCAGCAAATGAAATACCACGAATCGCTGATCAATTTGGACTTGATACTTCAACTCGTGGTAATATGATGAGTACTATTTATGCAACTCAAAGTGCTATGAATATTGTGAAAACAATTAAATCATAATTAATTTGAAATAATTATTCTTTCATATTTCTTTATTCTTTTCTTAACTTACTCTTATCTTTATGCCACAAATATGTTTCTGCTATTGTAAAGAATATCCCCATACCGATAAAACCAGATATGGAAGCTTTGAAAATAACAAAAAATATAAAATATGCGATAAACCAAATAATTAGTCTAGTAACTAAATAAAATAAAGTATCTTTCATCGTTAGTTTTCCTTTTTAATTGACTTTGAGTATTTTTGGAATATTTTAGAAATAAAAACACTAAATACTAAACCGTAGAAAACTAGCTCTGCCTTATGTAACTCATAACCTAATCTCCAAATAAATAACATAGTAATTATCACAAATAAAATTAAATTTGAAATCTTTATTTCTTTTATTTTACTCATTACTTTTCTCCTTTTATTTAAAACTACTCACTAGACTATTATTCTTTAAATTTATATAAATAATATCATCCAAGGCTTTTAAGCCTATATTAAAGGCTTTTAAATTAATCATTTAATTTTCATCTTACTGCCACTCATTTGTATCGTACAAAAACTCACCTGTATAAAAGTCCCAAGCCAATCCACACTCATCTATTCTATCTTTTGAAACTAATTCTCCGCTTGGAGAAAAATATTCTACATACCTAGCAGGTCTCTTTTGTGCTCCATTTGAGCATGGTGATTGTACTGTCTCTGAATCTTCTGGCACAGTTTCAGGTTTTAAATCAGGTTTTGGCTGTGGTTTAGTTTGAGGTTTTGAGTTAGGGGTAATATTAGCTTTATCTTGATCTCTTACAGGCTTTTCGCTTTTATTATGCTCTTCTTTCTCTTTTTCTTCTTTTTCAACTTTTTCTTTTTCAATTTTTGCTTTTTCTTCTTTTATTTTAATTTCTTCTTGAGAAACTTTTATTGTTTTTTCTTGTTTAAACATTTTTATTGATGTTTTCTCTAGATCGACAAGAAGTTTTTGTTTTTGTTCTTTTGCATATTCACTTGAAGTTAGCAATTTGTCTGATTTAATATTTTTGTTTAATACTTTTAGAACTTCTATTTCTCTTTCTAATTCTCCAATAAGTTCTTCATTTATATCCTTATGATCAACTTCAAGATATTTATCAATTTTTATTGTATTCAACTTTTCTCGATACTGTTCAACAACTTTATCTACTTCAGCATTATTATTGGTTTTTTGAATAGAAACAATAAAACCTGACAATGAAAGTAGTAGTAAAATCAAAAATATCCCCAAGGATACTTTTTTATTAATGTTTATTTTTCTCTTATTAACTAATCCCTCTTGTTTTTTCATATTAACCCCTTTAATGTTGGTTTAATTATATCATTTTAAATATCTGCAAAACCCATACTTGTACTCTTTATAAAAGTTTAAAAGGAGACTCGTGTCTCCTTGATCTAATTACTTTACCTTTTTCAATTTCTTAAGAATTAGTAATTTACACTTTTATCCTTTGGAAATATTGAATTCCCGTTTTTTATAAAAGTAAAAATTATAGCTATTACAAATATTCCAATTCCAAATAATAATACTCCCATAATTATTGAGGACATATCAGGGCTTAGTGTTCCATTATTGTAAGCACCATATATTCCTATAAAGCTCCAGGCCACGCTAGCTGGAAATACAGCATTTTTATATAAAGTTAAATATAAAAGTACAAACGCAATAGCTATAAATAGCACAACTATCGTCCAAATAGAATCTGAAACTCCAAATCCGCCCCATTCTTGTTGAATTAAAAACGCTGAGATATTAACTACTGTTGCGATAAATACCCAAGATCCATAAATAGAAAAAGTAATTGCTGGTAGTGTATATGAAATTTCATTTCTCATCTTATAAATCTTTTCTATTATAAACATCAGTGAGAAAAGCATTGCAAAAATTAGAATAGTAGAAATTCCCAATAACTCATAAGAAAACGCAACAATCCACCCCATGTTAAACAAACAGCTTAAAATAAAGATTGGTGAAACACTTTGAATTAAGCTTTCTAGTCTAGACTCTTTTCTTTTAACAAAAAAATATATCAAAGTTATAAGTAATAAACTATAAATAACTCCCCAAATTGAAAATGCAAAACCTGCAGGTGTTATAAGTGTATGATACTTATCAGAAACATCTTGTTGACTCATATTATTAATAAATCCTGAGGCTCCTAGGTAATTAACTCCTAGAGTTAGAAAATAGAATACTAAATTAAGTACTGTCCAATTTCTTGTTTTATTCATATTTTTATTCATAACATAGACCTCCTATTAGTTAAATTTATTATATCATTTTAAGTATTTACAGAGAGTCTTTACTAATGTAATTATATTCCACAGTTTTAAGATCTCACCTCTTAGTAATTTTTTAATTAACCTTTTTATTAGCAGGATTAATTGTATTTAAAGGTAGCTTACTTTTAGATATTGGATTAATGCTGTCAGCAAATTAAATACCACGAATCATTGATCAATTTGGCCTTGATACTTCAACTCGTGGTAATATGATGAGCACAATTTATGCTATTCAAAGTACTAGGAATATTGTAAAAACGATTACATCTTAATTAAAATCACTGTGTTTTTTAAAATTATTTTATGAGTAAACTGTATAGTGTATGCCATCTAGGTTCTCAAGCATCTATTCTAAATTGATTATTTACTGACTTCTCTTAGAATTAAACAAATCCATGCTAGCAAAATAATATTTATTTAAATACAAGAGAAAGTGTCTAATTAAAACTCAGTTCCTCATTAATAAAAACTATATTCATATGTTTTGCTTTCATTATAAACATTTATATTTGCCTTACAGACTTCAAAGCTATCTATTACTTATTATTAATAAATAAACCTATGAATACTTTATATTTTTCACACCTTAACTATATTATATAATGTGTATTACTTCACTTTACCGATAATAACAGCACTTTTAACAGTACTGTTTAAAAGTAAATCACTTTTAGACAAGATTAAAAATCACTTTATTGACTACTAGTAAGTATCTTTCTAATTTATTAGAAGATAAATTTATATCTCTTTATCTTCCATTTTTAAAAACTCTTCCTTTACTTCTTTTTCTATTTTATTCATATTAGCTAAGAATTCTTCAAAAAATTCTTTATAATTTTTGCATATTGCTTTTTCTTGCTCATCAGTAACAGACTCATCAATTTTTAAGTTACTTTTTTCAAACTTATTAATAGGGTCAGTTAATTTGATTACAAAACTTTTATATTCTTCAGTATCGTTTATATCATAACTTTTTCCATCAATTTCTATTATGACTTCATTTAAATATTTAATCATTCACTAAATCCTCCATATCAAAATCATATTTATTTAGTCTCATTTTAAGATTCTTTTCTCCACCGTCTAAAGTGGTGACTATATTCTTTTTCATGTCTTTTTTAGAAATACTCCCAAACTCATAATTTATTAATCCTTTATTATCTTCTGCATAAATAATATTGTCTGCATCTCCATTTATTATTACCGCTGCAGAATGACTTACTACAAACAACTGTTTGCTAAATTTTAAATCTCTTAATTTCTTAATCAGCTTTTTGGTAATCGTTTTTGTATCTATGTTATCTTCCGGCTGATCCAAAACAAGATATGTCGCCTCTCCATCTAGTATAATATCATGTAAAAACATGTCTAACAATATTTCCGTCTTGTTACCGGGTGAGTATTTATCTAAATCTTTTCCATTGTATTCCAGCTTTATACTAAAATCTGAATACTCGTTTATATATGTATCTAAGTTACTATAAAACTTATCAATTATTTTAATTTGTGATGAAGCTATATTCTTTTTATATTTAGTACCGTTAAAAAATTTCGAAAACTCAGAAAAGTCGCTATAATTTAGTAGCGCTTTAATATACCACTCTTCATTAGTAAATTCTTTATTATTTTTGTATTGTGTAGAAACAAAATCGTCATATTCATTTTTTTCTACAACTGTTGTAGATATGTTAAGTGGCTTACCCTCTAGCAAAGTTCTTTCAATTGTTTTTTTATTTCTAATTTCATTAATTCTCTCTTTATTATATTCATGAATATTCTTTAAACTGTACCTTAGTAAATAAATCTTATCTAATTGATTTAGTGCTTGACTTTTCAGTTCCAAATGCTCTACAGTTGAGTCACTCGTTCCAATATTTTTTTCTTCTAAATTTTTTACATAGTTGTCAATGTACTTTTCTCTCAATATAAAATTTTTAGTTTTAGTTTTTTCTATTTTATTAATTAAATCCTTATTTTTCTCTTCTATTTCTTCAATCAGTATTTTAATATCCTTTAAAAACTTGTTAACTAAAGAAGTATAATCAGACAATTCCGTATATAATTTACTATTAGCATCAGGTTTTACGAAAGGAAGACTCAGATTTTCAATTTTGTCATTAAATTCAATAACTTCTTCCTTTCCTTCTGTAACGATGGTTGAGGGTAGTTTTATATCTTTTTTACTAAACTTTTTAATCATAAATTTTTCGTCAACTTCATTTTTTAAAAAATTCAAATCCTTTAAATTAAATGTCTTTTCATTAATAAATTTGTATATCTTTTGTTTTTCACATTCAATTGTCTTTTTTATAAGAAGCGTATTTTTAGAAATAAGATCTTGCTTTTCTTTTTCTACTCTCGCATAATAGTTTTCTATAAAATCAATATCCTTTATACTTCCATTTTCGTACATATTAAGTAAACTATTTTGAGACAGGTATAAATTATTAGGGTTGTGTTTTTGAAATTCTGATTTGTTTGATAACTTATACTCTATTAAATTATTATCTATAAAATCTTTATAAACACTTATATTTTGCATAGACAAAATACTCGCTAACATAGTCTTTCCAGAGCCTCTTGACCCAATTATTCCATTGTATCCTGGTGAAAGATCTATTTCGATTAATTTCTTTTTTGATTTTGATGATGTAGTTATTCTAATTTTTTCTAAGTAATTATTTAAATTTTTTTGCGGATTATTTTTTTGTTCATCAGAAGTGAACAACCTGGAGCTAGGATCTGAAACTGCCAATTTTATTGAATCGAAATTTCCATCAAAATTAATCCATGTAAACTTTTCTCCGATATCTTTGAGCTCTTTAGCATCAGAAAATAAAAATTTACTTACTAAAGTTTCTAAATCATTTTCCATATAATTTGTTACAACTGAAGATTTTTTACCTCCCTCAACGCCGTAAGTATTATTATAATACAAAAGTTTACTTTTGAACTCTAAATTTTGTTTGTATTTATTGGGTAAATAATCACTTAAGTTTCTATCACCTTTATTTTCGTGATGTATCAAATAATAATTGATATCTTGAAAACTTTCGTGTATATCATTTAAATAGAAGAATTTTCCTTTAGTATTTTTTGAAATTTCTCTTATATTCTTAGTAACATCAATTCCTTTGTCCATTAGCACTGTTTTCAAATTTTCCCATGCTTTTTTGATGTCTTTTAGAGAAAACCACATAATTGCATGAAAATAATCTGATTTAGTTATTAACTCATACTTTTCTATAGTTTCTTTGTTAATTGCTAAATTTAGCTCTACCCCACCTATTAAGCCAATATCAATATCCCTATCTATTTTTTCATAAAGATCAACGTCTATTATATTGTGATCTGTGATTGAAACAACATCAATATCTATTTTATTTAATGTTTTTAAAAAGTCTTTTTTTGAATAGTTTCTGCTGTAGCAAGAGCTAGAGTGTATGTGTAAATCACATTTTTTAAAATTATCCATTTTATCCCCCTTTTAATCATATTACTATAAATAATCAAAATTATAAAGAGAAGTCTTTTATTATTTAAATGGACTGAATTGAAATAGCACATATTTCATGTAATCTGAATTATTATCCTTTTGGAAAGGAATTTATGTACTTATACCCAAACAACCTTAAAGCTAAGCCAACGCTTTGGCTTTGGCAATTAAAAGATATTGTGATCATAGGTGGCTCTGGTTTGATTTCAGTAATCATCTATACACAATTTAATATTATCCATTTTTTAGTGATAACTGCTGTATATGCACTTTTATCATTAAGATTTGATGACATGAGTATTATGGATTTTATCATTCACTCTTGTCATTTTTTTATTATACAACCCCAAACTTACACTTGGAAAAAAGAAAGGATTGATAAAGATGATTTATAATAATACAAAAACGATTTTTATGTTTAGAAAAAATAAGACTTCAACTAGAAGATTATTAAACTTAAAGACCATAGATGGTGATAAACTTGTCGGCTACAATGGGCACAATTTAATTTACTACTCCATTGTTCCTTATAACTTATCGGTTTTATCAAATGAAAACATTGAAGCCAAAATATTTCTACTAATGAATCTAATTAAAGGAGTTGATATTGTTGAAATACTTTGTGTAAATGGACGTGAAAACTTTAGGATTAATAAAGAATATATTTCAAAGCGAATAAGTGAAGAATTAAATCCTAGTATTAAGAAACTATTAGAATTAGATTTAAAACACATTGATGAAATTCAACTCAAAAGTGCGACCGCCAGGTCATTTTTAATTTGCATAAGAATTAAACATGATATAAATAGAGAAGCTATAAATTACATTAAAAGAATTGAAAAATCATTTGGACAATTTGGCTTTACTACTCAAAGATTAAGCAAAAAAGAACTTAAAACCTTGCTTGGTGTTTACTATGAACAAAACGTTACTACTGATCACTTTGAAGATATTGATGGCGAAAGGTGGTTATTAGATGAAGAAGTTTAATCTATTTAAAAGAAAAGAAGTAGACCATGAAAAAATTGAGACTCAAGATTTTATTGATATGATTTCACCGTCAATTATTAAGTTTTATACTGATTACTTTATATCTGGTAATACTTATCGATCTGTATGGGCAATTAGAGAGTATCCAACTTCAACAGAGGAGTTAGCCCTACTAAGATATCTTGGTGAAAAAGAAAATATTACTTTAAAAATATATTCAAGAGTTGTAACACCTCTTGAAGAAAGAAGAATCATTACTAATGCTACTAACAAACATAAGATGCAAAGTGTTTCTTCATCCCAAGTTCAAGAAACTATTGAAGCTGAAGCAGACATCCATGACTTAACTTTATTGATTGCAAATATGCATCGATCACGTGAACCACTAGTTCATGCAGCCGTCTTTATTGAAATGATGGCTTATGATTATGAAAGTTTAAAGATCTTACAGTCAGATGTTGCTACTGAACTAATCCGCT
>JAAZDF010000218.1 GCA_012512905.1 Clostridium sp. | reverse complement strand
TAGTTTAGATAATTTTTCTTTCGCTTCAGTAAAATCATCATCCACTTTAAATGATTCTTTTGCTACAATTGTATCAAGAGTGTCGTCTTCATTAATTATGCTATTTGGATACTCAGCATTATGCATATCTACATAATTAACTATTTCTCTTGCATAAGATTGATTTTTAATATTATTTGCTCTTTCTATCATTCCTGAATATTTTGGAGCAGCAACAGCCATAAGTATTCCAGTGATTGCTATAACTATAAGAAGCTCTACAAGGGTAAAACCTTTTTTCTTTTTACTCTTTTCCATATTTTCACCTCCTTTTTTTCTTTCTTACTTTTATTATATAAACCTATATTTTTATTATTCAAAGTAAAGCCTATTTATTTTCTGATTTAAATATAAAAAATCCCTACCTAGCTTTCACTAAATAAGGATTTCTTAAATTTAAAATATTTATTTTTTTTGTATTTTAGTTTATTAAAAAACTTTTGGCTACATCATGCCGCCCATTCCACCCATGCCGCTCATGTCTGGCATTCCCATATCTGGTGTATCTGATTTAACCTCTACAACTGCAGCTTCTGTTGTTAAGAATGTTGCAGCTATTGACGCAGCATTTTGAAGTGCAGATCTTGTAACCTTAGTAGGGTCTACTATACCGTCTTTTATCATATCTACAAATTCTTCTTTAATAACGTTATAGCCAATTCCTGGCTCACTATTTTTAACTTTCTCTATTATTATAGAACCTTCAATTCCACCATTTGTAGCAATTTGTCTTACAGGCTCTTCAAGAGCTCTTCTTACAATATCAATTCCTACTTGTTTATCGGTTTCCTCAACTTCCATTGCCTCTATAGTTCTAATAATATTTGCATATGCAGTTCCACCACCAGCAACTATTCCTTCTTCTACAGCAGCTTTTGTAGCAGATAGGGCATCTTCAATTCTAAGTGTTTTTTCTTTAAGCTCTACTTCTGATACAGCTCCAACTTTAATTACAGCAACTCCACCTGAAAGCTTTGCAAGTCTTTCTTCAAAGTTTTCTATATCAAATTCTGAAGTGCTTTCTTGTATCTGTGTTTTTATTTGAGAAACCCTATTTTCGATTTCTGATTTCTCGCCTTTTCCATTTACTATAACTGTATTGTCTTTATCTACTTTTACAGTATCGCATGAACCAAGCATATCAACTGTAGCTTCTTTAAGATCCATTCCTAGTTCTTCTGATATTACAGTTCCTCCTGTAAGTACAGCAATGTCTTTTAGCATCTCAAGTCTTCTATCACCAAATCCTGGTGCTTTAACTCCAACTGCAGTAAATGTACCCCTAAGTTTATTTACTACTATTGTTGCAACTGCTTCATCTTCAATTTCTTCAGCTATTATAAGAAGCTTTTTATTTTCTTCTACAACTTGCTCAAGTATTGGAAGAATTTCTTGTATACTTGAAATTTTTTGATCTGTTATTAATATATAAGGATCATCAAGTACTGCTTCCATTTTCTCTGTATCTGTTGCCATATAAGCAGATAAGTATCCTCTATCAAACTGCATACCTTCAACAACTTCAAGCTCTGTATCCATTGTTCTAGATTCCTCTACAGTTATAACGCCTTCTGTACCTACTTTTTCCATAGCATCAGAAATAAGTTTTCCAACTTCTTCTGATCCAGCAGAGACAGATGCAACTCTTGATATATCTTCTTTTCCTCTAAGTTCAATAGATTGTTTTTTAATTTCATCAACTGCTTTAGAAACAGCCATTGAGATTCCTTCTCTAATAAACATAGGATTTGCTCCTGCTGTTACATTTTTAAGCCCTTCTCTTATCATAGCCTGAGCAAGAACTGTTGCTGTTGTTGTTCCATCTCCTGCTACATCATTTGTTTTTGTTGCAACTTCTTTAACAAGCTGAGCTCCCATATTTTCATAAGAATCTTCTAGCTCTATTTCTCTTGCAATTGTTACACCATCATTAGTTATAAGAGGTGATCCAAATCCTTTATCTAAAACAACATTTCTTCCTTTAGGCCCAAGGGTTACCTTAACAGTATCTGCAAGTTTATCAACACCCTTTTGCATTCTTCTTCTAGCTTCTTCACCATAAATAATTTCTTTAGCCATATAATTTTCCTCCTAATGTTTATTCTACTATTGCAAGAATATCTTCTTGACTTACAATCATATATTCTTCATCTTCAAATTTAACTTCAGTCCCAGCATACTTTGAGTAAAGTACTTTATCTCCTACCTTTACTTCCATTTCTACCTTATGGCCATCAACCATTTTTCCTGGTCCTACTGATATAACTTCAGCTTCCTCTGGTCTTTCTTTACTACTTCCAGTTAAAACTATTCCTGATTTTGTAGTTTCCTTTGCTTCTAATAGCTTTAATACTACGTTATCCCCTAAAGGTTTTATCATTTCAATTCCTCCTATTAAATTTAATTGTTAGCAGTCGACTCCTTCGAGTGCTAACAGGCACAACTCTATTATAAAATATATAAATAAATTATCAAACCTTATCTTAGTCTATTAATCTTAAAATATACTGAAATTTTTCATTTATATATACTTTACTTGACTTAATCTCTAATTATCTCTCTTTTTCTTCCCAACTTATAAAATCACCTCAAACCCATTAACTTGAAAATTATTAAACAATCCCATAGATAAAATGGTATTATGGATAAGAGATATGAAAGGAAGGTTGTTATGAAAAAACTAATTAATTTTGTAAGTGCACTTTTAATTGCAATTCTTATTATTACATCATCGATTATAATTGGCCTTAATATAAAAACAGCTTATTATATTAATATAGATAAAATTTACTC
>JAAZDF010000217.1 GCA_012512905.1 Clostridium sp. | reverse complement strand
TTTCATTAGCTGTGGTATAATATTCATGTGGGAACACTCCTTATGTGTATGTATTTTTTCTGTAAATTAATCATAACATAATGGAGTTGTTCTCACATTTTTTTTCCTACAGTAATTTTACACTAACCTTCTTCTAAGAAGTTTTTGAACTTGAAATATAGAATTAAAATTATACAAATTGTATCCTTAAAAAGAAAAACTAGCAGCCTAAGCTACTAGTTCTAATAAATAATTTATTCCCAATTTAAAGTTATGCCGTCCCAAATCATCTTTCCTGATTTCGCAAGACTTACAATACCATAAACACTATTCGGTAAATTTTCACTCATTATTGAAAAAATAAAATCTCCTTTTTGAAGTTCAATTAAGGCTGTGTCATTTTGTACTTGGTGGGTATCACCTGGTTTATTAGCTATTCTAGACTTTATATTTTCGTTTATATAAAAAGCTGTCTTTTTAACAATCTGTCTGCTTTTCAAAATATTTATAATAGCCTTAGAATGCTCTTCATTTAAATAACTATGAGATTTTAAAGATTTCCAGCAATAGGATAAATCATAACTTGTTGTATAATTTATTACTGAACCTGGCATATCATTCATTATAGTGTTTTTAAGTCCCATACTTGTAAAGCTTTTATTAAGCTCATCAAATCCAATTATAGATACTAGCTTTTGCGTAGCAGTATTGTCACTTTCAATAAGCATTATTTTTATTAGTTCTTCAATAGAATATTCTCTTGAATCCAGTTCTTTTAGTATTCCAGAACCTAGAACTTTATCAGTTTCTTTTATAAGTATCATATCAGTTAAATTTATTTCTTTATCTTCCACTTTTTTCATTATTACCATAGATACAGGAAGTTTCATGCAACCTGCTGATGTCATTTTTTTATGTTCATTATATCCATATATAAAACCAGATTTTAAATCTTCAAAATAAAAACTGTAATTTCCTATTCTTTCTTCAAGATATAATCTAACTTCTTTCATTTAATTCAGCTCCATTTTTTATCTTTTCAATTTATACTGTTACTACATTAGAAAATATCAATATTGCAAACACTATAGAGATAGCAATTCTATAGTAAGCAAATACTTTCATAGATCGTTTTTGTATGAAATTAATAAACCTACGAACTACAACTAAAGCTACTAAAAATGCTACTATAAAGCCTATAATAAAGGCTACTAATTCCGTTGATCCTAAAGTATGAAAACCCACATTCGATTGAAACTTAAGTGTTTTTAAAAGTGATGCACCAGCCATAACCGGAATCGCAAGAAAAAACGAAAATTCTGAGGCTGTCTTTGAGTCAAGGCCGCTTATCCATCCTCCCATAATTGTTGATGATGATCTACTCATTCCTGGCCATAAAGCCAAGCACTGATATAATCCTACTCTAAGAGCATTTCCTTTTGTTATCTTATCAACACTATCTACAGTAGCCTTATCTCTAAATTTATTTTCCACATAAATTAATAGTATTGCTCCCGTTACTAATCCTATTATAACTGGAATTGATTTAAAAAGATATTTATCTATTAAATCATCGAATAAAAGTCCTACTATCGCAGCAGGAATTATACCAATTAATATAGCTATTACAAAATTAATTCCTTTTTTTTCTTTTCTAAAAAATGATTTTACAAGTCCCCAAAGTTTATCCCAATAAAGTACAACTATTGCAAGTATAGATCCTAGCTGTATAACTACATTGAACATTTTAGTAAATTCTGTTTCTGGAAAACCTATAAGGTCTCCTACTAAAATCATATGTCCTGTAGATGATACAGGTAAAAACTCAGTCATACCTTGAACAATCGCTACTATTATTGACTTAAATATAAATACTA
>JAAZDF010000216.1 GCA_012512905.1 Clostridium sp. | reverse complement strand
TTTCATTAGCTGTGGTATAATATTCATGTGGGAACACTCCTTATGTGTATGTATTTTTTCTGTAAATTAATCATAACATAATGGAGTTGTTCTCACATTTTTTTTCCTACAGTAATTTTACACTAACTATGATAATAATAACTCTGAAACTATTAATTCTATATAGTAGAAACTTTCTTTTTTTAAAATTAATATACTTAAGGATACTGCTATATATCTTTAACTTTAGTTTTGTTCTTCCATATTTTATATACCTAAATACTAACTATTTATTTTTTTTGTAGAAGCCTTTTCAATAAACTTATTATTTAAAGTTGTGAATTTTGGAAGATTCTCACCTTTTATAATTTTCAAAAGATTTTTTACAGCCAGCTTACCCATTTCTGTGTAAGGATATCTTACAGTGGTAATCGCTGGAGTTACAATATCAGTTATAGCATAACCTCCAAAACCTGAAACAGAAACATCTTCAGGAATTTTTTTACCTAGTGTAATTATTGCTTTGTAGGCAGCTAATGCTATATTATCTGTAGAGCATATTATATAGCTTGCACTTGACCTTTTAAGATAATCTTTTAGAAATTTATATGCTATATCATAATCAAAATCTACTTCAACTTCTGTTATATTCAAGTCTTTACCTTTTTCTAAACCCATAAGAATACCTTTTCGTCTTTTAATACCTACAGCTTCATCTGATTTTTTTACTCCTAAGTATAAAATATCTTTATGACCAAGCCCAACAACATGTTCACCTATGGCTTTGCCCGCATGAATGTCATCATGTATTATTGAGTAAGCTACATCAGACTTTTGCCCAAGTATAATAACTGGTATTTTAATTTTTTTAATTGCTTCTTTATGCTCATCTGTAATAACCGTAGCTAATAAAATAATTCCTGCTACTTTTTGACGTGCTAAACTATATATATTTTCTATTTCTCTTTCCATATTTTGATTTGTATTTGTAATAATAAGTTGATAATCAAGTTTTCTAAGCTCCTCATCTACGCTTAATAGAATTTCATTTGAAGCGTAAGAGTTTAGTCTTGGAACTATCATACCTATCAAATTTGTGTTTTTGTGTTTTAAGCTCTGTGCAAACCTGTTTGGAACATAATTAGTTTCTTTTATTATGATATCAATTTTCTCTTTTGTTTTTTTGCTAACAGATCCACCATTAAGATATCTAGATACAGTACTTTTAGATACCTCTGCCATTTTTGCGATGTCATTTATGGTTACCATTGAGTTATTCTCCTTTTATCTATTATATATATTTATATCATATCATAATATACTTTTCATCTTATCTCTGTACTATCTTTTGGATAAAAACTTTTGGATAAAAATTTTACATTTTAATATTAGGCTAATACATTTAGTTATTTCTTGATATGTGTTTAGATTGTTTTTATTTATGTTACCATACCTACATTATTGAAATATGTTTATTCTGTAACTCTAAATATGTCATCTACAGAAAAAATGACCAATCACTTTTCATCTTATCAAAATAACGACTAGTAACTGGCCATTTAAAGTTTTCAAATCATTTATTTAGTAAATTCCAAATTATAAATATTAAGATTAATCTCTTCAGTAGACTTTATAATTAACTCTTTTTTATTTTGTCCTTCAAAATATCTAAGAGAAAATACTTCCTCTCCCATATTTATAAAAATTTCCATAGAAGTATAATCTAAATAAATTTGAATGTCTTTAAGTTCTCTAAACAATATAGCCTTTCTATATTCTATACTTTTAGTTTTCCAATTTTCTCTGTTGACTTTAAAACTATTGTCAGCTTTTTGATATATAAGCTTTAAGTTTTCACCAAATTGTAGAGTAAAATCTTTAGGTGTTTTATTAAATTTTATTTTAATCTCTAATGGCTCTGAGAAAAAAGCTCTATAATTACTTCCTATAAAGTTATCTAAAGGTATTCTATAATCTTTTAATTCTCTTAATGGCCTTTGAATTAAATTACCTTCTTTGCTTATACTAATTTCTCTAAATATAGTTAAATGGTGAGCCCAGTTATTCTCTAGTGTAGGAAGACTTTTCTCCATAGCTTCTTCCATTACTCCCATCCATCCTAGGAGTAATGTTCTCCCATCATGATATTCGAAACTTTGGGGAGCATAGAATTCAAAACCTAAGTCTAATTCTCTAAAATCATGATTATCTCTCTTAAAAGTTTCATCAGTAAACTCTCCAGTGAAATAGCCAGATTGATAAATATTTTTATACTTTTCTCCTAATACTTGTAGACCTTGAGGTGAAAATACAAAAGCACTTTTATCATTGAAACGTATCAAGTCTGGACATTCCCACATGTATCCAAGATTAAATTTTTCATCCATTAAAGATCCTAAAAATTCCCAGTTGTACAAATCATTAGATTTGAATAAAATGGTATCTCCAGTTAAATTATCTCTTTGAGCTCCAAGCACCATATAAAAAGTGTTTTTTTCTTTAAAAACTTTAGGATCTCTAACATGCCCAGTATATCCAGGAATTTTACCAATAACGGGACCTTTCTTCTCGAAATTAAAACCATCTTCTGATACAGCTATGCACTGATAACTTTCTCTATTTCCTTTATCATCTTTTACATTTCCTGTATAAAATAAATAAAGAAGTTCTTCATGGACTATAGAAGACCCAGAGTAGCAACCATTTTTCTCATAAGATTCCTCTGGAATAAGTGCCGCTTCTAAATACTCAAAATTAACTAAATCTTTTGTCACGGCATGCCCCCAAGCTTTATAGCTATGATCTAATTTATGGGGATTCCACTGAAAAAACACATGAGTAAACCCCTTAAAATAAATCAATCCATTTGGGTCATTTAAAAGTCCATAGGGAGGTAAAACATGATAAGCCATATCTCTATTCTTCTTTAAACTTTTCATTTTTTCTCCTTTCAGGATAAAGCCCCGAAAATTTTCGGGGCTATATATTTCTAGTTTATCTGGTGTGAAATTTGCTTTGATTGAACTTTTACTGCTAAGAAAGCTGCTATAAATGCTGATGCAATAACAACTAAATACTGTAGCATTGAAGCAAAACTGTTAGTATAAAGAAGTAATCCTGGAATAAATGTTATTCCCATTCCTGTTGCTGATAACTTAAATATATAAGTTACAAGTCCACCTACCGCTCCACCTAACATCCCAGCTCCAAATATCCTCATACTTCTTAAATTAACACCAAAAAGAAGAGGCTCTGTTATTCCAAATAAGGTGGAAGTAGAAGAGGAGATGGCATTTGTCCTTTTAAGCTTAGTTTTCATAATAAATGCTGCGCTAATAGCTGCACCAAATTGACCCGCCATACTTGCAGTCATTAAAGGATTTAAAATGTTTTTACCTGTATCTGCAAGAAGCTGTAATTCAATAATACCTAGCGAATGATGTAGGCCTGTGATAACTAAGAGCTGCTGGAGAGCTCCAAATAAAATGTATCCTATACCTAGTGGTGCTTGAACTAACATAACTATAAAGTCACTTACTACAACTTCTAAAGTATGGGTAATAGGACCTAAAACAAATAGCATTAAGAAAATAGTGACAGTTAAGGTTATAAAAGGTGTAACGACTAAATCAATAATCTGAGGTACAAATGTCCTTAAAAACTTTTCAATTTTAGCTACTAAATAACCTGCAACAATAGCTGGAATAATTGAACCTTGATACCCAACTATCGGAATATTAAGTCCGAGGAGAGATACTGTTATAGCCTCTGCGTCTCCGCCAGCTACTGCCCATGCATTAGGTAATTGAGGTGCTACCATCATAAGCCCTACAACAATACCAATAATTGGATTCCCTCCGAATTTTTTTGTAGCACTATATGCAATAAGTACAGGTAAGAAAGCAAAGGCAGTATCTGTAAGCATCTGAAATAAACTTAACATTAGAGGGCTAAATTCCACCCCTAACTCTAATAGTAAACCTCTAAGACCCATTAATAATCCTGTAGTTACTAGTGCAGGAATAAGTGGGATAAGTATATCCGCTAAGGTTCTTACAACTTTTTGAACAGGGTTAAGATTAGAATAAACATCATCTTTAAAGCCAGTATCTTCAGCACTTTCTTTGTCATCCATTTTTATGTATTGTTTAAATTCTGCATGCACTTCATTTACCTTACCAGTTCCGAAAATAAATTGATGTTGCCCTGTGTTATAAAAATATCCTTTACTGCCAGTAACATTCTCAGCTTTTTCCTTACTAACTTTACTATTATCTTTCAGGATAAATCTTAGTCTAGTAGCACAATATTCAAAGTTTTTAATATTATCCTCACCGCCTATGGCGTCAAGAATATCTTTGATGGTTTCTTCGTTTTTCATAGATAATTTCTCCTATTTTCCCATTTAGCTACAGTAATGATAAAAGTTCTAGCTTTTTAAAGTACTATATTTACATAGTATTTGTACCGGCATCTAAAAGTATTTAATCTCTATTACGAAACAAACTTAAATTTTTTAGATATAATTAATATCCAATATTATTCTTTATCAATTTAAAGTAAATTCACAACATACATTTGTCAGATAATTGGAACCGGTTCTATTTATTTTATTGTAACTTATTCTTTTATATTTGTAAAGCATTTCATAAAAGTTTTATAAAAAATTATTCTTAATTGACTTTTTTAAAAACTTATCTTAGTATTGAGATAAAATATATATAATAAGGAGGATTTATTTATGTTAGGTGCTATAGAAGCTGGTGGAACTAAATTTGTTTTAGCAATTGGCAATGAAAATGGTGATATTTTAGAGAAAATTTCTATTCCTACAGAAGATCCAGAACTGACTATGGAAAAAGTTATTAATTTTTTTAAAGACAAAGATATCAAATCTCTTGGCATTGCTTGTTTTGGGCCCCTTGAGTTAAATAAAGAGAAAGAAAATTTTGGTTATATAACATCAACTCCAAAACTTGCTTGGGCAAATTATGATATTTTAGGTACCTTAAAAGAAAATTTAAACATACCTGTTGAGATTAACACCGATGTTAGTGGCGCAGCTCTTGGAGAAATAACCTTTGGTGATTATCAAAATGAAAATACACTTCTTTATATAACAGTGGGAACCGGTATTGGCGGAGGCTATGTTATTGATGGGAAAATTCATAGCGGTATGCTGCATCCTGAAATGGGACATATTCTTATTAATAAAAATCCACTTGACTCTTTTGAAGGTTCTTGCCCTTACCATAAAAACTGTTTGGAGGGACTTGCTTCAGGTCCTGCAAACGAAGAAAGAACCGGTATGAAGGGAATCGATATCCCAGATGCCGACCCATCATTTGATTTTATTGCTGAATATATTGCTGAAGCTTTAATGACTTATATCCTTGTTTTATCTCCTACAAAAATAATATTAGGAGGAGGAGTAATGGCACGCGAGTTTATGATTCCGAAAATTACAAATTTCCTAAGTGCAAAAATGAATGGTTACTTAAAGACGAATGAGATGGACAATCTTAAAGATTATATAAAAACTCCGTCCCTTGGAACAGAATCTGGAATAAAAGGAGCATTAGCTCTTGCCAGCCTAGCTAAATAATTAATAGCTAATTAAAAAGTCCCTTTGTTGTAAAAAAATAACAAAGGGACTTTTTATAGTTTATTTATTTAGTAAATTATTTCAATACACCGAAAGTAAATCCTTCTTTTTCTAAATTATCAATAACACTATTTAAGTACTCTGGTGTTCTATCTATTACGTCGTGCATAAGAACAACTGCAACATCAGTGTTTCTGTTTTGTTTTAAGGTTTCAAGTACATACCTTCCCATTGCCTCAGTTGTTGCTGGTCTCCTGTGAAGAGGCTCTGCATCTCCTGACATCGAATTCCAATCAACATCTACGACCTCTATTTCCTTTAAAGCATCTTTAGCTGCATCAGTGTTTTTCCATGACATGGATCCACCGGGAAATCTAAAGACCCTAGTATAAAAATCATCTCCATACATATCTTTCATAATATCTAATGTTTGGTTATATTCTTCTACAAGTCTATCTGGTCTTGCTACTCTCCCTGGATATAAGTAAGCGTAGTCATGGCTATACGAATGTATTGCTACTGAGTGTCCTTCTGTGATATATCTATTTAAATCTTCTTTGTTTTCATATGCATTTAAAGTTTTTCCAAGAATGAAAAATGTACCAGGTACATTTCTTTCTTTTAAGATATCCATAACTTTCATACTATTATGGTTAGGCCCATCATCAAAAGTAAGAAAGGCTATTTTTTCTCCTGTATATTCTTCTTCACCTTTTGTCCATTTTTTTACTTGATCTGTATCATAAGCATATTTTGCTGCTTCAAGAGAAAAATTATATCCCTTTACTAAATCTTTTTTATTTATCTCCTCAGGAACAGTTGCTATGAAATCAATTTTCACATTTTGATCTGAAACAATAAATTTCGGCATTTTTTCGCCTGCAACTATTTCTGTAATAACTTCAGTTTGATTGTCATTGCTTAAAGTTATTTTATTTTGATCATCAACTTTATTTTTTATTGATACTATTGCAAGTCCCATAAGTCCAATTATTACAATTAAAACACTAAAGCTTACTATTCTTTTTCTGAGACGTTTTCTTTTAAGTTTTTTCCTCATCATTTCATTTCTTCTTCTATTATTATCCATTTTACCTATCCTTATAATTAATATTTTAGTTTTTACTCTTATTCTAATAATACAGTATTAAGACCTTTAATTGTTAACAATACCGTAAAGTTTTATTATTATTCATTATTTTTTATTATCTGTTTTGTCTTATTCTATTTTTTCAAATATAATACCAGTATAAGATTAATTTAGGAGGAATGAAATGTCTAAGTATAAAGGTTATATAGGTTCTTATACTAGAAGAAAAAGTACAGGAATAAGAAGTTTTAGTTTCAATCAAGATAATTTTACAACGGATGATTTTCTAAAAGTAGAAAACCCGACATATTTGGCCCTATCTAGGGATAAAAACTATCTTTATAGTAGTATGAGTCGTGGAAATTTGTCTGGAGTTTTGTCTTTAAATTTAAAAACATTAACAAAAAAAGAACTTTTGTTTGATAATGAGGCAACACCTTGTTATGTATCAAGATATGACAATACTCTTTTGGCATCAAACTATCATCAAGGTAATTTTGATATTTATAGTTTAAAAAGTGGTATGTTAAAAGAAAGAATCATATCAATAAACCATAAAGGGAGTGGACCAAATATTGATCGTCAAGAATCTTCTCATGTTCATTTTTCAGAAAAGTCGCCTTTAACAGATGATATTTTTGTAACTGATTTAGGATCAGATAAAGTGTATGTTTATGATGCCAATTTCAAGAGAAAAACCGAAATAAACTTTAATGCTGGAAGTGGCCCTCGTCATATTGCATTTCATAGTGAAAAGAAATTTTTATATGTTTTTACTGAACTATCTAACGAAGTATATAAGGTTGATTATTCTATAGACGACTACATAATAACAGATAGTATATACACTTTAGACAAAGAAAAAAGTTCTAAAAGCGATGGAGCTGCTATAAGAATAAGTAACGATAATAGATTTTTGTATGTTTCAAATAGAGGAAATAACAGCATTTCTATTTTAGATATATCAGATGCTAATTCTATGAGCTTGGTTGATATAATTTCTACTGAAGGTGATCATCCAAGAGATTTTAATATAACTCCAGATGGAAAATATTTGCTTGCTGCAAATATGAACACAGATAATCTGGTTCTTTTTGGCGTAGATAAAGAATCTGGTAAATTAAAGCTAATTAAAAGTGATATTTATTCACCTGAACCAGTAAGTATAGTTTTTTTATAAATTTAATTTATCTATAAATCTAAAAATTCAACCAAAATAATAATTTAATTTTAACACTAAATAGTCAGTAAACTTAATTTGAGCTTACTGACTATTTTTTTATTTTTTCTTAGTTTTAGCCCAAAATGTTAATTTTTCATAGTTTGTAAGTTTATCTGCAAAATCTTTTTTGAGCCATAATAAATGGTCTAAATCTTTTAGGTATTGATATAAATAAGACCTATTTTCAAATTCTTCTCTTGTTTTAGGAAGCTCCTGAGTTCTAAAATCTTCTAAATACATTTCTAAATCCAGCATTAGTTCTTCAGCTGTATTTAACTCATCAAACTCAAAAGATACGAGTTCTGTTAATGCTCCAATTAAATTATTTTGTTTGTAGTATTTATCTACTCTTAGAATATGATTCTTCATGTATTTTAAAGATTCAAATTGATTTCTTCTCATAGCCATATATTTAACATAATAATTGTAATCTTTAGTTAAATTATTATGTGCAAGTATTTCTGCTCTTTTATATCCTTTTTTGAGCGTTTTGTCTAGGTCCTCATAAAGGTTGTCCTCGTCTAAAATAGTTTTTTCACCTCTTACTACTTTTGATAAATCCATAAGTATCTCTTTCATAAGACACTCAACTCTCTCCTGATCTCCTTTAATTTCATTTTCCACACTTGGCATATGTATATTAAGTATTAAAGCTATTCCTGCTCCTATAATAAGTAATCCATATTCATTAGCTATCCAGCCTAAAGAAATTGTTTCCTCAATAAGTAAATGCGTTACAAGTACTGAGCTCATTACTATTCCATCCGACATACTGAATCTAGAAGCTAGTGGAATAAAAATTAATAAGTAAAGTCCAAAAGAAATAGCTGAATAACCAAGTGTATAAAAAACAATAGAGGCTATGAGTAAAGCTAGTGTTGTTGATCCAAGCCTTATTGCAGCAAGTTTTAATGAGTCTTTTTTTGTGTTTTGAACGCTAAGTATTGTTATTATTCCAGCGGAGGTAACATAGCTTAAATTGAATAAACTTGCTATATATATTGCAAGTGCTGCTCCAAATGCTGTTTTTAATGTTCTATATCCTGTATATTCTCTCACTTAAATCTCCTTTTTAAAATTAGTTAACCTACCCTATCTAATATAGTACTAAACTGTATGAAATTCAATTGTATAAAATTTTAAATTAAATAAACTAGAGAAAATATTACAAATCTCCTCTAGTTTATTTAATTTATAACTTTATTATAATAGTCAAGATCAAGTATTTCTGATGAATAATAAAACTTTTTTTCAATTTCATTCAGCATTTCTTTAACATAACCATCTGGAACTGTAACACCTTCATTTGGTATAAACTCTCTCGTAACAGAATTATACCTTCCCTTATCTGTTATAAAACTCTTATTTAAAAATATAACTAAAGGATCGGTTTTTGAAAACATATCAATGCCCATCATAAGTCTTGAGTCAAATTCAAGGCCCATCATATTTGAAATAGTTGGTATTATATCAAGGCTTGATACTGGTCTTTCAATAGTTTCAGCTTTCATACTTTTTGAATATAAAATAAAACTACTTCTATAAAGCTCAAAATTCTCCTCAACCTTCTCCCCCCTAAGGTCATCTATATCCTTTTTATCTAGCCCATACGGATAATGATCAGCACTAATTGCAATTAAAGTGTTTTCCGCTATTCCCTTTTCCTCTAATTTATCTAGAAGATACTCCATAGCTTTATCTAATTCTATTTGCGTTGCCAGATAAGCTTTAGAGCCCTCATTTAAATCTAACTCTTTTACATATTCTTTGTTTTTATAAGCTATGTAGTTAGCCGAATTTGAATATCTCATATGTCCACTTACTGTCATGTAATATGCGTGAAAAGGTATATCATTTGCGTATTCATCAAATGTTAACTCCATCATTTCTAAGTCTGATTCAGGCCATGTAGGCTTTACATCAAGTCCGCTCCCAAGGCCCTTATATTCATAACCTAAATTTGGATGAGATAAATGTCTTTCATAATAATCATAGGTGTGGTTATGGTATGCCATTGTTTTATATCCAAGTTTAGATAACTGATTACCCATAGCAAAAGGCATACTATTTTCACTTGATTTATACATACTCCAAACTCCACTTTTAGGAATTAAGCCTGTAGTTGCTACATATTCACCATCAGAAGTACTAACGCCCCATATTGGATTATAAAAATTTGTAAAATTATAACCTTCATGAAGCATTTTATATAAGGTTGGAGTTACCTCTTTATTTACAGCATAATCAGAAAATCCTTCTGCAGTAATTAAAATTAAATTATAATCTTTATACTTACCGCTGATTTCATTTTTAGCTGTTGGATCTTTTTTAGAAATATACATATGTATATTTCTAAATCTTTCATCTGTTTCTCCCGAAAGTAAACCATCAAAATCTATATCCATTATATTATAGGTTATTTCATCAGTATCCTCACTAGGGTCTAAATTATCATTTTGATTTTTATCGATGATGGCTTCTTCTTTTTCGCTATCATTTATATTGTTTGTATTTTCAGGAATTTCAATATCTGGAGTTTTTGGTTCAAATCCAAATAATGTACGCTGAATATTTATTCTCATAGTTCTAACAAGACCCAAAGTATTCACAGAAAATACTGGATAATCGCTCTTGTAATACATATAATAAGGACTATTCACTTCTTTATCGCCAAGATTAAGTGATAAGTGGAAAACCCCTATCGATATTATAATAGTTAGAATTATAAAAACTCTAGATAGTGCATTATCTTTATAATTTAAAGACTTATTTTCTTTAAATACAATATAAATAATAATTAACGGAATAAACATTAAAATTATCCAGTGTATATTAACTTTTAAGACATATACAATATCTTTTATAAACTCTGTTACTTGACCGCCTTTAGAAGCTGAGTATACTGTATAAAAAGTAGAGAATATCTTATAATAAACTAGCTGAGAAGCAAATAAAAATATTATTACAATATACGAAAAGTAAATAAAAAATTTTCTAACCTTGTCTTTGAAAAATGTTCCAATGAGAAAAATTGATAAGCCTAGGACTAATGAAGAGATAAAGATATAAAATAAACCTACATTAAAAAATTTTTCCTTTGTATTAATGCGAAGAATTATCTCAAGATAAAATATTATACTTATTAAGGTAAATAAAATTTTCATCCCATCTTTTTTAATGTGTTTTTCTTTAGAATATCGTTTTTTTCTTTTAATGTTTTTCATTTTATTCACCAACCTTTAATGCTTTAAAGGAGATAGTTAATTTGACTGCTGAGGTGACTCTACATTTTTCTTTAGTGAACCTAAAATCTTATAATAATAACTGCTATTTTCTTCTATATTTTCTTCAGTGCTCCATATTATCTGTCTTAGGTACATTTCTTCTGAATCTAAAACTGTAAATATATACTTTAGCTTTATTCCTTCTTTTTCACCTTTAACATAGAATTTTTTCCCATCTTTATTATCTATAGTAATATCTTCACTTTCGCTTAACGATCCATTTTCCAGACCTACTAATGATGCTTCTCCAACTAGGATCGAATATTTATCTAAGGTCATATCTTTTGAGTACTCAGATTTATCTTCTTTTTTAAGCATATAATTGGAATTATACTCTTCACTTTGAAGTGATAGTAATATATCATCATCATCTTTACTTATAGCATTCCAACGATTTGAAGCTCCTACTACATAGTTTCCATCTTTACTTGTAAAAATCTCTACTTTTTCTTTTTTAAAAATATCTAAATTTAATTTGGCTACTCCTTTTGAGCACCCAGACAAGAAAACTAAAAACATAGCTAATAATGATATAGACAGTACTTTTCTATTAATTTTAAACATAATTTCTCCTTTAAATTTGTATTATATGATTATCATAATATAAATTTTTTCTTAAATGGTATCAAAAAAAATAAACTTTAACTAAAAAACAAACACATCAATAAATTCAGAAAGCTATACAAATCTTTAGTCTATATATAAATAGATCAAGATTAGCATAGCTTATTTTTACTTTATTTACTTATTAATTAATTTTACCATGGCATTTTTTATATTTCTTACCACTCCCACAAGGACAAGGATCATTTCTTCCAACTTTATTTTCATTAACTACAGTTTTAGATTCTCTTCCTTCTTTAAAAAGCTCTTTTCTTTTTTCATCATCTAAGATATCTTCCCATTCTTTTAGATTATATAAGTATTCTGCTTTAGCATCTACCATATTATAGTACAATTTTTCAAAGTTAATATTTAGTTTAATAATATCATCTTTTTTTATCTTTTCTAAATCTAAAGGCTTTTCTAAAGAGTCATTTATTCCATCTAAAAAACCCATAATAAATTCTTCTCTAACTTTAAGCTTTTCTGATTTATCCTGAATTATTATAGAAAACTCTTCCTTACCAGAGAGCTTATCTTTTAATACATCACTATAAAGCTTTTCTTCTATACTAGAATACTCGTCCCAGAAAGCTTTTTCTCCTTTAGTTTTAACATACTCTACAACCATATCATTCCATTTTTTATATAAATTCATTCTTTATACCCCTTATAATCACTTTTACTTTCGGGCACCTTAAGTACATATTCTGACTTTGACCCGCAATATTTACAAACATTATTATTATCTTCCTCTAATATAGGAAAACTTTCGTATGTATACACAAATTCATCTATAGCTTCTTCATAGTCTTTGATGCAAAAATATATATTCATACTAAAGCTCTATTAACTTTGAAGGCTCTGTCCTACTAGCAATTGATAATTCCACATCTTGTCCAGTTCCTATCTTTACTTTTTCATAAAACAAAATGTTTTCTACCGTTTTATAAGCTAGCTCAGGAACGTTATTGGTTCCTGATAAATGACCTAATATTATTTTTTTGGGACCATATTTTAATATTTCTAATATAGCACTTCCTGAATCACTATTTGATAAGTGTCCTAAGGAACTTAAAATTCTCCTTTTAAGATCATAAGGATATGGACCAAACTTTAACATTTCTTCATCATGATTACTTTCAATTAAGACTAAATCTGAATCTTTAATATTTCTTTTGATTTCATCAGTAAAAATCCCCATATCCGTTGCAATACTAATCTTTTTACCTGCGCTATATATACTATAACCTATAGCATCTGTTGCGTCATGAGGTACTTTAAACGTTTCTATTTCCATATCATTTATACTAAAGTGCTTGTCTATAATATTTATATTTTCATTTTTAAGTTTACCTATTTTATTTTTCATTGAAGCCCAAGTTTTTTCATTTGCATATATTGGAAGATTAAATCTTCTTGATAATATTCCAACTCCTTTAATATGATCACTATGTTCGTGAGTCACTAAAATACCATCCAAATAGACTGGATTTACATTTATACTTTCAAGAGCTGAAACAACACTTTTACCAGTAACTCCTGCATCAACTAATATCTTAGATTTTGGAGAAGATACATATATACTATTTCCACTTGAACCGCTATAAAGTGAACAAAACTGCATTTTATCACCCACTATAATTCTTCTACTTTAATATTTGCCCCAAGGTTTGTAAACTTAGTGTCGATTTCAGGATATCCTCTATAAATATGATCAAGGTCATATATCTCGGTTATTCCATCTGCAATAAGTCCAGCAATAACCATAGCAGCTCCAGCTCTTAAGTCAGTTGCCCTAACAACTGCTCCCGAGAGAGAGTCTACTCCCTCAATAATTGCAGTTCTTCCTTCTACAATTACATAAGCTCCCATTTTTTTAAGTTCATCTAAATGCTTAAATCTGGACTCCCAGATACTTTCGTTTATAATGCTTCTACCGTTAGCAATTGACATAATAACGCTCATAGGCTGCTGCACATCTGTTGGAAATCCTGGATAAGGAGATGTCTTTATATTTACTGCTTTTAACTCCTCTGCATTTGAAACAACTCGAATGCTGTCATCATATTCTGTAACTTCTACTCCCATTTCCATAAGCTTTGCAGAAATAGACTCCATGTGCTTTGGTATTACATTTTTAACCGTTACATCTCCGCCACAAGCTGCTGCAGCAATCATATATGTACCTGCCTCTATTTGATCTGGTATAACACTGTAGTGTCCTCCTACAAGTTTTTTAACACCTTTTATTCTTATAACATCAGTTCCAGCACCTTTTATATCAGCGCCCATAGTATTTAAAAAGTTAGCAACATCGACAACATGGGGCTCTCTTGCCACATTCTCAAGTACTGTTCGTCCCTCTGCAAGTGTCGCTGCAATCATTACATTTATAGTTGCTCCAACAGAAACAACATCAAAAAAAATATTAGCCCCGACTAACTTTTCTGCTTTTGCGTAAATAGCTCCGTGTTCCAAAATCACTTTTGCTCCTAATGCTTCGAAGCCTTTTAAGTGTTGGTCCATTGGTCTAACCCCTATAGGACACCCTCCTGGAAGTTCAACCTTTGCCTCTTTATATCTTGCAAGAAGAGCCCCTATTAAATAGTATGATGCTCTCATCTTTCTAACATCTTCAGTATCAGCTACTTTTCTAAGGTCTGCTGTAGAATCTAAAATATGCATATTTCCCTTTTTTTCTATTTTTCCACCAATTGATTGAATAATTCTTTCTAGTGAATGGACATCCTCTATATCAGGAATATTATCTATAGTACATACTCCCTCAGAAACCATTATAGCAGCTGGTAAAATGGCAACTGCAGCATTTTTAGCTCCACTAATTTGAACATCACCATAGAGTTTCGAACCACCTTTTATTATAAGTTTTTTCATTTTATCCACCTTTATCTGTATCTTTTATAATATATATCTTAAACTTTAAATTTAAATTTTCAATTATTACATAAGTATCCACAATAATACAACATATTATAACATAAATACTGAGAATATTTAACTTCTATCATAGATATCGATTTTTTATCTCTAATTTAAGGTAAATATAAAAATGCTTATCATGATACATCTTAAGTCTTTAATTTATTTTTAAACTATCTAAATCTGAAGATAGGTCTATTTATTTTTTGTATAGATAATTCTCACTTTTATGATTACACTTTTCTATGTTATAATTAATAATAAAACTAGCCTCTGGAGGTTATATATGAAACAATACATTATAGCTCTGCTTGATAAGGATTCTGCAAAAACCATAGAAGCTTTAACAAGACATCTGCAAAGAAAAATTAAGCCTAGAAAAAAAACTTCTTTTTATGGAGTTGTTATTGGTATAGTAGAAGACTCTAATCCTAAAGATTTAGAATTAGTTTTAAAAGATATTTTAGAAAAAGTTAGATATTTTAAATTAGATGTTAAGGGAAATATTATATATGATAAAAATCTAAAAACAATAGGGATAGATGTTAATAATTTTGGATATATAAGATCTTTATCTAGAAATATTAATACTATACTAGATTTAAAAGGATTTAATATAAAATACGAACAAGTAGAAAATCCACAGCTTATTCTTTATAATGGTGGAAATACAAAAGTTTTAGATACAATAAATAATATATTTACAGACAAAGATTATAACGATATATTTAGAATAGATAGACTACAAGTATGGAAAAACTTTAATTTCAGAAAGGATTCTATAGTATCAAATATTAATTTAGATAATCCAAATATAATATAAATACTTAAGATCCTGATTAGGATCTTTTATTTATATTATAATTATATGCATAGGAGAAATATTATGAGTACAATAATGTTAAAACAATTTAAACCAAACAATGTAGCCTTAAGCGCTGATTTTGTTGATATATATATGCCTAAAGCAAAGGGTGAATATGTGAAAATTTATATAATGCTTTTAAGATATACTCAGCTGGGGGAGCTTGGTGTTACAGCCTCTTTTCTTGCTGAAAATCTTGGAATACTTGAAAATGATGTAATAAAAGCATTAGATTATTGGGATAATCTTGGAATACTTAAAGTCAACACATACGATGGTATGGGAAATATTTCTGTTGAAATAATGCAAAGCAGCAATATATTAGACGAAGCTTCAATCCCAAATAAAAAAGAAGGACAAGAAACTAGCATATCCAATCCAATGCTAAGTGAAATAGAACTACTTTTAAATAGACCTCTGTCCTCCTCTGATATGGAGAAATTCCTTTATTTTAAAGAGGAATATAATTTTCCTGAAGAAGTTGTTATACTTCTTGTTCAGCACTGCGTTCAAAAAGATATAACTAATCTTAGATATATGGAGCAAGTCGCAATCACTTGGCATAGTGAAGGAATAACTTCCATAGAATTAGCACAACAAAATATAAAGAGTCATGAAGATAAGTGGACAAATTACCGAAAGGTTCTAAATTATCTTGGAATAAAAGAAAAAAATATAATGAAGCCACAAGAAGATTTGCTAGAAAAATGGTTTTATGACTACGAATTTACAACTGATATGATAATTAATGCCTGTGATATCAGCTTTAATAACCTTGGTAAAGGTGAAATTAAATATATTGATGGAATACTTAGATCCTGGTATAACGACGGTATTAAAAATAAAGATGATATTAAAAAGCAAGAAGAAAAGTTTAAAGCAAAGGGAAAGAAAAAAAATACAACTACAAAAGACTTTGAAGAAAGAGAATACGATTATGACGAGCTTGAAAAGAAATTATTAGGATGGGATTAGTATGATTAAGGGCTACCATGGATTGATTATGGAAGAATATCAAAAAATTAGAAATAGAGAAAGAGAAAACCAAGAAAAAAGAAGAGAAGAAGTTTTGGAAAAAAAGCCCGAACTTCTTGATATTGAAAATAAAATAGGAAAACTAAGTATAGAGCTTGCAATGCTAAACTTTAAAACAGCTTCTAATAACAAAGAAGCCTTTAATAGGGTTAAAGGAGAAATAATAAATTCTAGAGGAAAAAAAGCTGAACTACTTGCATCATTAAACCTTCCAATCGATTATCTTGATGTAAAATATGAATGTAACAAATGCGAAGATACTGGATATATAAATACAAATAAATGTGACTGCTATAAATATAAACTTATAGATATATATCATAGAACATCAAATTTTAATGAACTTTTAGATTCTTTTACCTTTAATAAATTTAAGCTTGATCTTTTTAGCGAAGATAAAAGAGATATGCCAATATCTCCAAAGGAAAACATGTCAACACTTGTTGAAATGTCTATGGGATACATAGAAAACTTTGAAAATCATGATAAAAACTTACTTTTTTATGGAAAACCTGGTACGGGTAAAACATTTTTATCTAGTTGTATAGCAAAAGAACTTCTAGACAGTGGCTACCTTGTTATATATAGAACATCTGATGCTTTAATACAAAACTTAAAAGAAGTTAAGTTTAAAGAAAATACTGAGCTGTTAGATTTATTACTTAATTGTGATTTACTGATAATTGACGATCTTGGAACTGAATTTTCAACAGATTTTTCAATTGTAGAGCTATTTAATTTTTTAAATATAAAACTGCTTAAAAAGAAAAAGATAATAATATCTACAAACTTAACTATAGATGGTCTTAAAAATAAATATAATGAAAGAATATACTCTAGACTTATTGGAGATTTTGATTTATATAAGTTTTTTGGAAAAGACTTAAGGATTGAGAAAAGTCATAAAAGAATCTCGAAAAGGAAATGATTATTAACATTTAAAAAGTAAAAGTTATCCACAAATCATAAAACTGTGGATAACTTTTTTATATTCTAAATTAAAAAATCCACCTACTATTAAAAGTAAGTGGATAATATTTGGAGCTGGTGAACGGAATCGAACCATCAACCTGCTGATTACAAATCAGCTGCTCTACCATTGAGCCACACCAGCATGTGGCGACCCAGAAGGGACTCGAACCCTCGACCTCCGGCGTGACAGGCCG
>JAAZDF010000215.1 GCA_012512905.1 Clostridium sp. | reverse complement strand
GGTGATAAGTCTAATGGTTTCGTAAGAGAAGATAGTTTTATGATTACTGTAGCCTCTGAAATTATGGCGATATTGTGCTTATCTAGTTCTCTTGAAGATCTTGAAGAAAAAATGGGAAATATATTGATTGGAAATGATATTTATAATAAGCCTGTTTTTGCAAAAGATCTAAAAATTCAGGGTGCTATGGCATTACTAATGAAAGATGCAATAAAACCTAATCTTGTTCAAAGTTTAGAAGGAACCCCTTCTTTTGTTCATGGTGGTCCCTTTGCTAATATTGCCCATGGAGCAAATAGTATACTCGCTACAAAAATGTCTTTAGGTCTTAGCGATTATACAGTCACTGAGGCAGGTTTTGGTGCAGATCTTGGAGCAGAGAAGTTTTTTAATATAACATCAAGGCTTGGAAATCTAAATCCAGATGCTGTAATAATTGTAGCAACTATAAAAGCTTTAAAGCTTCATGGTGGATTAAGTGAAAAATTATTAAATGAAGAGGACCTAAAAAGTCTTGAAAAAGGTATAGCTAATTTAGATAAACAGATTGAAAACATAAGAAAGTTTAATATTGAGCCTATTGTGGCTATAAACAAATTTTCAAATGATACTGGGCTTGAAATCTCATTTTTAGAAAAATATTTAAAAGAAAAAAGAATAAATTATTCTTTAACTGATGTTTGGGCAATGGGTGGAGCTGGGGCTATAGATCTTGCTAAAAAAACAATTAAAGCTATAGAAAACAAGAAAGACAACTTTAATTTTTTATATAAGATAGAAGAGTCAATAGAAGAAAAAATAAATAAAATAGTAAAAGAAATTTATGGTGGTGCTGGATTTATATTTTCGGCAAAGGCCAAAAAAGAAGTGAGAAATATAAAGAAACTAGGGCTTTCATCTAAACCTATATGCATGGCTAAAACTCAGTATTCATTATCGGATAATCCTAAACTAATAGGTAGACCAGAAAATTTTATTGTGGAAGTAAATAATGTAAGGCTTTCAAACGGAGCTGGATTTATAGTTTGTGAGGCAGGATCCATAATGACAATGCCTGGACTTCCTAAAGTTCCAGCGGCTAATAGTATGAAAGTAGATAAAGAGGGTAATATAAAAGGTCTCTTTTAAAAGACAATAGAGTAGATATTAACGAAGTTTATACTTTAATAAAAACCTGAAAGCAGATTTTAGAATAAAATTTGCCTTCAGGTTTTGCTAATAAATAATTTAAAGCTTTAAAAATTTTAGTTGTAATTTGGATAAACTGAGTTGAGATATTCATCTAGGCTTATGGATTGGTCGAAAATATCTTTAGCTATTTCATTTCCTACGTACCTATAATGCCAAGGTTCATACATAAAGCCTGTTATGTTTTCCTTATCTTTTGGGTATCTTAAAATAAACCCATATTTATAAGAATTTTCTTTTAACCAATTAAATTCATTTGTATCTTCAAAGCTCATCATTGCATCATGTTTTGGATCTTTGTTGCCTACATCAAAAGCAAGGCCTGTTTGGTGTTCACTAAATCCAGGTCTAGCTGAGTAGGTGTCTGCGGCCTCTTTACCATCTTTTTCTACATAATTATCATATAAATATTTCTGCCTATCGTAGTCTCTATAAGTAGAGAAAGCCCTTAAAGTTAAGCCTGCACTCTGGGCATCAGTTTTCATTGCATTAAAACTCTCCACCGCATCAGGATTTTCACCGGGATCAAAACTACTAGGAAGACCGATACCTTTATTGACTATAAGAATTTCATTTATATAAGTAGGTTTTTTGTATTTTAAATCGTGGGTTGCTTTTTCTAGATCAAAAGTACAAGCAGAAAAAATTAATGATAATGACAATATTTTTATTAATAATAGCGCTTTCTTTTTTAATTTCAAAATATCTACCTCCAGCATTAGATTATTATATATATAATTCAACTAATTAAGACTACAATAATATTACAATAATAGGTGTAATAATCATATACATTATATAATATAATTTCTAAACAGATAAATTAACTTAATTAAGGTTGAAATTGAGTTGAATAAGAGATATAGTTATTAGAGGAATATTTCAGATTTAACTTGACAAAATGTATATAATTGATAGTATATGGGTATAAATTATTTTAGACATAAGAATGATTATACACGAGACAAAATATTAGGAATCCAAGCAGCTTTTTTAGCTGCTTTTAAAATTACTTAGGAGGGAAAGATGATACTTTTAATAGATGTTGGAAATACAAATATTGTAATGGGAGTTCATAACGGTAATAAAATGATATCTGATTTTAGACTTTCTACAGACACGAAAAAGACATCTGATGAAATGTCTATTGCAGTCCTTAGTTTGTTTGAATTAAATAACTTAGATATAGATTCCATAGAAGGTGTAATAATATCATCTGTTGTTCCTAATATTATGTATTCTTTAGAAAATGTAGTTAGGAAGTTATTTAATTTAAGACCTATAATAGTAGGTGCTGGTATTAAGACAGGAATTAATGTAAAGACTGATAATCCAAAAGAAGTTGGAGCAGATAGAATTGTAAATGCAGTTTCTGCTTATGACAAGTACAAACAGAGTTTAATTATTATAGACTTTGGTACAGCTACAACTTTATGTTCTATTGGTGATGATGGTTCTTATGAAGGTGGAGTAATTTGTCCAGGTGTTAAAATATCTTCCGATGCACTTTTTGAAAAAGCAGCAAAGCTACCAAGGGTTGAGTTAAGCAAACCGAAAAATGTAATTGGTAAAAACACAATAAATTCTATGCAGTCAGGTATGGTGTATGGATATATAGGAATGGTAGAGTATTTAGTAGAAAAGATGAGTAAAGAAATGATTGGAAAAGGCTATAAAAAACCATATGTAATTGCAACAGGAGGCCTAGCAAGACTTATAAATAGTGGTACAGATATAATAGATGCTATAGAATCAAATCTTACTCTTAAGGGGCTTAAAATTATATATGATAAAAATAGGTAACAAAGTACTTGATAACAATGTTTTCTTGGCCCCTATGGCAGGAATTACAGATATAATATATAGAGAAATAGCAATAGAAAAAGGCTGTGGACTTGTATATACAGAGATGGTAAGTGCTAAGGCACTATCCTATGGAAACGAGAAAACTAAAGATTTAATGAAAATATCTAAAAATGAAAAGCCCATAGCAGTCCAAATATTTGGAAATGATAAAGATGTAATAGCTGAGATAGTTAGTATGTTAGATGAAAATGAAGATATTTTTTTAATAGATATTAATATGGGATGCCCTGCACCTAAATTAATAAAAAATGGTGAGGGCGCGGCACTTATGCTTGATCCAAAAAAAGCAGGACAAATTATAACCGAAGCTAAAAAAAGAACATCTAAACCTGTGACTTGTAAATTTAGACGAGGTTTTAAAAACGGTAACGAAACTGCTTTAGAGTTTGCAAAACAAATGGAAAGCTCAGGAGCCGACCTTGTAACTGTCCATGGTAGGTATAGGGATCAATTTTATTCTGGAGAATCGGATAGAAAGATAATAAAAAACATAAAAGAATCTCTTAAAATACCAGTAATTGCTAATGGAGATATTTTCTCCGGTAAAGATGCTATTAATATATTAAAAGAAACAAATGCAGATGGGATAATGGTAGCGAGGGGCGCAATAGGAAATCCTTGGATATTTGAAGAAATAGATGCTTCATTTAAAGGTATAGACTACAAGGGTCCAACAGATAATGAAAAAATAGAACTTCTTATATATCATTATAATAAAGCAGTAGACTACTACGGTGAATATCGTGGTGTGAGGGAAATGAGAAAAAATGTAGGCTGGTATTTAAAAGGACTAGATAATAATATCAGGATAAAAAATATGGTTAATAAAGTTAACCAAAGTGAAAAAGTTATAAAAATATTAAAGGATTATAAATCAAGCTTTAACGAATCAAGGTCCTTTGACTTGTAAAGCTTTTGGAATTATAATTAATACTGAAAAAGAGGAATTAAGGGGTAAAAAAATGAGCGAATTAAAGAAACATATTATGACATATGATGGTGTTAGAAAACTTGAAGCGGAGCTGGAAAATTTAAAAACAGTTAGAAGAAAAGAAATAACATCTAAAATTAAAGTTGCACTGGGCTATGGAGATTTAAGTGAAAACTCAGAATACGATGAAGCCAAAAATGAACAGGCATTTGTTGAGGGAAGAATTAGTAAACTTGAAAACATGCTTAAAAATGCAACTGTTATTGATGAAAGCGAAGTCTCAACTGATGTAGTTAATGTTGGTTGTAAAGTTAAAGTTTTTGATTATGACTTTGATGAAGAAGTAGAGTACTTTTTAGTTGGATCTGCTGAGGCGGACCCACTTAATAATAAAATATCAAATGAGTCCCCAGTAGGGTCTGGACTTTTAGGTAAAAAAGTGGATGATGAAGTTGAAATAGATGTTCCTAATGGAACGATAAAGTTCAAAATATTAGAAATAGGAAGAGAGTAGGTGCTTTAATGTCAAAAGATGAAAATAATATAAATGATAGTGATTTGGAGCTATCTAAACATGAAATACTAAGAAGAGAAAAACTTAAAGAGCTGCAAGGTGAAGGAAAAGATCCTTTCGATGTTTATAAAGTAGAGGTAACTCATAATTCTAAAGAAATTAATGAGAATTTTGAGGAGCTTGAAGAAAAAGTTACTATTAAAACAGCGGGTAGACTAGTAAGAAAAAGAGTTCAAGGTAAAGCGGGATTTTCAGATATAATTGATAGGTATGGCAAACTTCAGATTTATATAAGACTTGATAATATAGGTAAGGAAAAACTTGATTTTTTCAAAACTCTTGATCTTGGAGATTGGTTAAGTGTTGAAGGAACTCTTTTCAAAACAAGAACAGGAGCAAAAACACTTAGAGTTACGAATTTTGAGTTAATATCTAAGTCTTTAAAGCCTCTTCCAGATAAATGGGGAGGACTTGTAGATGAAGATTTAAGATACAGACATAGAGAAGTTGATTTAATAGTAAATCAAGATGTAAGAGACACATTTATAAAGAGAACTCAGATAATAAATGAAATAAGAAATTTTTTAAATGAAAGAGGTTTTCTAGAAGTAGAAACGCCTATTCTTTCAACTGTTGCTGGGGGAGCAGCTGCAAAACCATTTAACACTCATCATAATGCCCTTCATATGGATATGTATTTGAGAATAGCAACAGAGCTTTACTTGAAAAGATTAATTGTAGGTGGATTTGAAAAGGTTTATGACATGGGTAAAAACTTTAGAAATGAAGGTTTAAGTAACAAGCATAACCCTGAATTTACAATGATAGAGCTTTATGAAGCTTATGCTGATTACAATGATATGATGGATATAACAGAGAATATGATTTCTTCAGTTTCTGAAAAAGTTAACGGAACAATGAAGGTAGAATATGGTGAAACTGAAATAGATTTTACACCTCCATGGAGAAGAGTAACAATGGTTGATATTGTTAAAGAACATACTGGGGTAAACTTTGATGAAGTCGATACTTTAGAAAAGGCACATGAAATTGCTGAAGAATTTAAACTACATAAAGAGTTTAAGTATTCTATAGGAGAAACTTCTAAAGGTGATGTATTAAACGCTATGTTTGAAAAATATTGCGAAGAGCATTTAATTCAACCTACATTTGTGTACGACTACCCAGTGGAAATTTCTCCTCTTACAAAAAAGAAAAGAGGTAACCCAGAATATACGGAAAGATTTGAAGGCTTTATTTATGGTAGAGAAATATGTAATGCTTATTCAGAGCTTAATGACCCTATAGTTCAAAGGGAAAGATTTGAGCAGCAAGCAAATGAAAGAGAACTTGGGGATGACGAAGCATATGTTATAGATGAAGATTTTTTAAGTGCTCTAGAAACGGGAATGCCTCCTACTGGTGGACTTGGAATAGGAATTGATAGAATAATAATGTTTTTAACTAATAACCATTCAATAAGAGATGTTATACTTTTCCCAACAATGAAACCACTTGGACACTTAGATAGACATGAAGACTTAAAAGATTCAAAAGATGAAGAGAAAGCTGAAGAAACTATTGATTTTTCAAAAGTAGAAATTGAACCTTTATTTGAAGATATGGTTGACTTTGAAACTTTTTCTAAGTCGGATTTTAGGGCTGTGAAAGTCTTAGACTGTCAAGAGGTTCCTAAAAGCAGAAACCTACTAGAGTTCACTTTAGATGATGGTAGTGGTGAAGAAAGAACTATTTTAAGTGGTATTAAGTCATATTACACTCCAGAAGAATTAGTTGGAAAAACCCTTATTGCTATTACGAATCTTCCAACTAGAAAAATGATGGGTAGACCATCAGAGGGAATGATCTTAAGTGCAATACATCAAGAAGATGGTAAAGAGAAACTTAATTTAATAGTTTTGGATAACCATATACCTGTTGGAGCAAAACTATATTAAAAAAATATAGTGATAGATAAGTAAATAAAATAGTTTGTTTATTAGATTGGCATTAATTGCTAGTGAGTACAAAATCACTATTAAGGCTAATATATATAGAGTTTTATAGTGAAAAAGTAAGTTCGAGTTTTTATTATTTTCATAAGCTTATATTGAAGTTCATTTTATTTATAATTAATATAAAGCTAATGAGGGTTTAATAAATAATTTGCAGGTTTTTACGGAAAAATCTTGCAATTATCTAGGATATTGATATAATAGATAATGTAAGGATATTCCGCGATAGCTCAACGGTGGAGCACTCGGCTGTTAACCGATAGGTTGGAGGTTCGAATCCTCTTCGCGGAGCCAATTATAATATATTAAGATACAGTGACAAAGAAAGAGTAGTTCAAAGAAAATTTTTAAAGAGAGTAGCGTTTAGGTGGGAAGCTATAAATATTCTTGAATGAAGGAATCTTTTAGTATTAATTTAAGAATTTAAGTAGGGCTTTAGCCAAGAAGGGTGGAACCGCGGATTTATCCGTCCCTTCATTGGCTGGGTCCTTTTTTATTAAAATTTTGGAGGAGAAATTATGGAAAAGACTATGGATAAAATCGTTGCTTTAAGTAATAGTAGAGGATTTGTATTTCCTGGATCTGACATATATGGTGGGCTTGCGAATGCTTGGGATTACGGTCCTTTAGGTGTAGAACTAAAAAATAACATAAAAAGTGCGTGGTGGAAAAAATTTATACAAGAAAACCCACATAATGTAGGACTTGATAGTGCAATACTTATGAATCCTAAGGTATGGGAAGCGTCAGGTCATTTAAAAGGTTTTTCAGATCCTTTAATGGACTGTAAAAAATGTAACACTAGATATAGAGCTGATAAATTAGTAGAAGATGATATGACAGAAAAAGGAACAGAATATGCATCTGCTGATGGAATGGACGAAGCTGAGCTTTTAGAATATATAAAAGATAATAATGTTAAATGTCCAAACTGTGGAGCGCAAGATTTTACAGATATAAGAAAATTTAATTTAATGTTTAAAACTTTTCAAGGAACAACTGAAGATTCACAAACTGAAATATATTTAAGACCTGAAACAGCTCAAGGTATTTTCACTAATTTTAGAAAGGTTCAGAGATCTATGAGAAAAAGAATTCCTTTTGGTATTGGCCAAATAGGAAAATCTTTCAGAAATGAAATCACACCAGGTAATTTCATATTCAGAACAAGAGAATTTGAACAAGCTGAGCTTCAATTTTTCTGCGAACCTGGATCAGATTTAGAATGGTATGAATATTGGAAAAACTTTTGCTTTGATTTCTTAACAGATTTAGGTTTAGAACATGACCTTTTAAGATTTAGAGATCATGGCGAAGATGAGCTTTCATTTTATAGTGTAGCTACAGCAGATATAGAATATAAATTCCCATTTGGTTGGGGAGAGGTTTGGGGAATTGCTGATAGAACTGATTATGATTTAACTCAGCATGAGAAGTATTCAAAAGCAGACCTAACTTATAGAGACCCAGTGACAAATGAAACTTTTATACCTTATGTTGTAGAACCTTCCGTTGGTATAGACAGACTTTTCTTAGCATTTTTAACGGATGCCTATAAAGAAGAAGAGCTTGAAGATGGAAAAACAAGAAACTTACTTAATTTCCATCCATATCTTGCTCCAATAAAAGCTGCTGTACTTCCTCTTTCTAAAAAATTATCAGAAGAGTCTTTAGAAGTATATAATATGTTATCTAAATATTTTCCTGTACAATATGACGATGCTTCAAGTATTGGAAGAAGATATAGAAGACAAGATGAAATAGGAACACCGTTTTGTATAACTATTGATTTTGATACTTTAGAAGATAAGGCTGTAACTATAAGAGATAGAGATACTATGGAACAAATAAGACTTCCTATAGATGAAGTTAAAGATTATATAGAAGAAAGAATTGTGTTTTAGATTTATAGATATATTAATAAAAGCGCACGTATTTCCGTGCGCTTTTTATTATATATGTTTTTCATGTATAATAAAAAGATGAAATAGATGTTTTGGGGGAAATTATGGGATCAGAAAAAAGAAGAAATGTATTAAATGTTGCTACAAAAATTTTATATGAGCTAATAACTAATAATGCTATATTTTTAGCTTTTAATATTCATATATTTATTTTTTTGTTTTTGTTTAGATGGCCAGATATAGTTTCATTCTATATTTCTATGGGTATATTAAGTATAAACGTATTACCATCTTATGTTGCCCTTAGGTATTCTCTTGAGAATTTAAAAGAAAGTGATGAGAATATTTTTAAAAGATTTATAAAAGGTTATAAAGAAAATTTTAAAAGAAGTTTTGTAATTGGAATAATAGGAATTTTAGCTATAGTAATATCTTTACTTGATGGAGTTTATTTTAGCTTAATTGAACAAGAAACATTATTTTATGTGTTTCAAATTATATTTTTTATATTCTTAGTTTTCTTTATATCAGCATCTACTATATTGCTGAGATTTGATTTTAATATAAAAGAAACTTTAAAAGTAACTCTTGGTTATTATTTTAAACTTTTATTTAGTTCTTTAGTAACTATATTTATACTCGGGATTAGCTTATACTTAAGTAGGTTTAATATGCTGCCTCTTATAGTAGGTTTTTCTATTGCAGGCTATGTCCAAAATAGTTTTAATTATAATATAATTAAGGATATAAGAAAAGATTTAATAACTGAGGAAGAATAATGAGTAAAGATTTTAATCAATTTAAAAAAGAAGTAAAAAATAAAAATGTTGGAGTTATGGGTATAGGTGTTAGTAATATACCTTTAATTGAGATGCTAGTTAGTTTTAATGCGAATGTTGTGGCTTTCGATAAAAGAGAATTTACTGAGTTAGATAAGAGGGTTGATAGCTTTAAGGATAAAGTGAAGTTTTCCTTAGGAGAAAACTACTTAGATGAAAGTATTAGTCTTGATATAATATTTAAAACTCCTGGAATGAGGTATGACACTCCTTTTTTAGTAAGACATTTAAAAAACGGTGTAAAAGTTACTTCTGAAATGGAAGAGTTTCTTAGATACTGCAAAGGTTATACAATAGGAATAACAGGAAGTGATGGAAAAACAACTACAACAACAATTATAGGAGAGCTTTTAAAAACAACAGGTAAAGATGTTTATATAGGAGGAAATATAGGAAAACCCCTATTTAATAATGTTGAAAAAATAAAAAAAGATGATTTTGTAGTTTTAGAATTATCAAGTTTTCAGCTGATGACTATGGATATATCTCCTCATATAGCTATAGTTACAAATATAAGTCCAAATCATTTAGATATGCATAGGGATTATAAAGAGTATATAGGTGCAAAAAAGAATATCTTTCTTTATCAGAAAGAGAGAGATTATCTTATAATAAATGGAGATAATAAAATAACGTCTTCTTTTAAAAAAAATGCTAAAGGAAAAGTTATGAGTTTTTCTTCAGAAAATAATAAGTCTGATGCTTATTTAGAAAATAATACTCTTTATTTAAAAGGAGAAAAATTGATACCCCAAGATGATCTTAGGTTAAAAGGAAATCATAATGCAGAGAATTTCTTAGCAGCTTTTTTGTCTGTTTATGGAATAGTTTCTAAAGAGAACATGATAAAGGTAGGCAAAGAATTTAGCGGAGTAAAGCATAGATGTGAATTTATAAGAGAGTACAAGGGCGTAAAATACTATAACGATTCTATTGCATCTTCTCCTACAAGAACCCTTGCAACTATAAAATCATTTAATAGAAAGGTGAACATAATTCTAGGGGGATATGATAAAAAATTAGATTATATGCCTTTAGCAAAAGAAGGATATGAATACATACAAAATATTATATTATTTGGAGATACTTCTGAGGACATAAAAGAATCTTTTGAAAAAATAGAAAAAAAGAAAAAGGTTAATATACCTATATATAGTACGAAAACCTTTGAAGATGCAATATCAAAACTTATATCTGTAAGTGAACAAGGTGATATCTCTATATTATCACCCGCTTCAGCAAGTTTTGATATGTTTAAAAACTTTGAAGAAAGAGGAGATAAATTTCGGAATATAATAAATAATTTATAAAACTTTAAGTTTACCATTGATAAAAAAATAATTTTAGTATAGAATTTAGAAGGAAAATATAAGAAAGATAGTAAACTTTATATATAAGGAGGAATAAATGGAAAACAATTCGGGTATTAAAAAAATAGCGCTATTAACTGGCGGCGGAGATTGTCCAGGGCTCAACGCTGTTATTAGAGCGATAACTAAAACTGCGAAAAATTTATATGGATGGGAAGTTGTTGGTTTTAGAAATGGCTATAAGGGTCTTTATGAAGGAGACATTGTTACTTTAGACGAAAAATCTATATCAGGAACCCTACACAGAGGTGGAACCATTCTTTACAGCTCAAATAAGACCAATTTATTTAAATATCCTGTAGAGGAAGATGGGAAAATAGTTTACAAGGATTACTCAGATGTTGGAGTAAAAAATATAAAAGATGCAGGAATAGATGCCGTTTTCATTATTGGTGGAGATGGAACATTAACTTCTGCTAGAGATTTTGCAAGAAAAGGTGTTAATATAATTGCAGTTCCTAAAACTATAGATAATGATTTAGCTTCTACAGATACTACATTTGGATTTACAACAGCCGTTGATGTTGCAACTGAGGCTTTAGACAGACTTCATACGACAGCTCAATCACATCATAGGATTATGGTTCTTGAGGTAATGGGTAGGTATGCTGGATGGATTGCTCTTCATGCAGGAGTAGGTGGAGGAGCAGATGCAATATTAATACCAGAAATACCTTACGATATTAATATTGTTGCTGAAAAAATTAATAAGAGAAAAGCTGCAGGGAAAAACTTCTCTATAATAGTAGTAGGTGAAGGTGCAAAACCTAAAGATGGAGAGGTTGTTGTTAGAGATATAGTAGCAGATTCTCCAGATCCAATACGGCTTGGTGGAATCGGAATAAAAGTTGCGTCAGATTTAGAACAAATCTGTGGTAATGAGGCTAGAGCAACAATTTTAGGTCATTTACAAAGAGGTGGAAGTCCATCTGCTACTGATAGAGTTCTTTCAACAAGATATGGAGTTGCAGCAGCGGAACTTGCTAATTCAGGTAAATTTGGAAACATGGTTACATTAACAGGGGATAAGATGTCTTATGAGTCTCTTGAAAGCGTAATAGGGCAAAAATCTAAACTAGTGAACCCTGAAGGTGAATTAGCTCAGGCTGCAAGAGCTATTGGAATTACTTTTGGTGATAGGTAGTTTTAAAAATATTTAATAATACAAGTATACAGGAGGAATTAATTTGAAAAAATTATATTCCTCCTGTTTTTATTTATATTAAATAGTAAGCTAGAAAAATTTGTTTGGAATCGTATTGAAATAAAATTTGCGCTGTGTTATGATAGACAAGTCGCAAAATTAGATCTTAGAAATTATTGAGCTTATCTTATTCAGTAAATATTTTATTGACATAAGACTCTCTAAGTGTTAAGATATAAGAGCTTACGTAATAGTAGGCGGACAAGCTTTTTGAAAATTAAACAGAATATAGGCAAACCAAAGTAATAACAAATCAATCAATTCAATTTGAGTGTTTTCTATCTTTTAGAAAAAAGATAAAGCTAGTGTAAAAACTATGAAGCTAGACAAACTTTTAATTTAAGAGTTTGATCCTGGCTCAGGACGAACGCTGG
>JAAZDF010000214.1 GCA_012512905.1 Clostridium sp. | reverse complement strand
CATTGTCATTTAAATCAGAAGCGCTATCAGTAAAAACAGCAATTTTTTCCAATTAGTTCACCCTTTCTATTATATTAAACTAATTATATCAGAGAAACAGTTTATTATAAAGAAAGATAAAAGCTAATACAGAAATAGTCTTAGTCCTATAAGATAAAAATATAAAAGCTTAAGCTTTGGTAAATTATATAGTATTATATGATGTATAAGAAAAAAATAGAGGAGTGTGAAGAATAGTCTTTACTATGTAGAGACATTCAAATATATGAAAATAACAACAAATAAAAAATTCAAAGATGTAATGGTTCATTCATTTACTGATTTACTTAATGAGAAGTACAGTGATATTCTTAAAAAACTATCTGATGAAGATATTTTTAAAAGCAAGAAAAATGATATTTACACATATTATAATTTAGAAAAAAATGAAAGCATAATTTTTATAGGTATGGGCGACCATAAAGGTATAACTTTAGAAGATTATAAACTTTCAACTTTTAAGGCTGCTAAAGAAGCATCAAAAAACAATATAAAAGAAGCTTCAATTGACTTAGAGTACCTTAAAAATCTTTGCTATAAAGATGTAACATCAGCTTTTGTAGAAGGACTGTTACATGCAGAGTATAGCTTTGATAAGTATTTAAGTGAAAAAAATGACTTTAAATTAGCGGAAGTATCTATTTCTTTCTTAAAAGAAAAAGAAGATAAAGCAACATCAGCTGTAGAAGAAACAGTTAATATAATGGAAGGTGTGTTTTTAGCTAGAAATTTAGTTAACGAACCAGCAATTAGCTTAACTGCAGAAGTATTAGCAGAAAGAGCTGTAAAGGAACTTGAAGAAGTAGGACTTGAAGTAGAAATCCTTTCAAAAGAAGATGCCGAAAAATTGGATATGAAAGCTTTCTTAGCTGTTAATAAAGGTTCAACTAATGAACCAAAAGGTATAATAATTAGACATAAAGGCGGAGACGAAAACGATCCTACAGTAGGTTTAGTAGGAAAAGGAGTTACATTTGATACGGGTGGATATTCTATAAAACCAGGTCCATCAATGATTACAATGTATGGCGATATGGGTGGAGCCGCATCAGTTATTGGAGCGATGAAAGCTATAGGTAAAAATAAACTTAAGAAAAATGTAACAGCAGTAGTACTCGCAACAGATAATATGATTTCAGGAGATGCTTATGTACCTGGCGACATAATAGGATCAATGGCAGGAAAAACAATAGAAATACATAGTACAGATGCAGAGGGAAGGCTTACTCTTGCAGATGCTGTATACTACGCTGTAACTAAAGAAAATGTATCAGAGTTAGTGGACGTTGCTACTCTTACTGGTGCGTGTGTTGTTGCTCTTGGTAACTTTAATACAGGTGCATTTACAAACAATGATAAAGTAATGGAAAAAGTTAAAAAAGCATCTGTAAAAGCAGGAGAACCACTTTGGGAGATGCCTTTATCTGAAGATTATAGAAAACTTATAAAAGGAGATAGAGGAGACCTTAAAAATACTGGAGGAAGATGGGGTGGGGCTATAACAGCTGCAGCCTTTATAGAAGAATTTGTAGAGAAAACTCCATGGGTTCATTTAGATATAGCAGGAACATCAGATTTAGAATCTGCAAATGGATATTTACCAAAGGGAGCTACAGGAGTTCCGGTTAAAACTTTGTATCACTATATTAAAGATACTGATAAAAACTGTTAATAAAATTTTAGGAGATTAAAATATGTTTACTGAAAGAAGAGAAAAACTTGAAAATCTTATGGTAGAAAAAGATATAGGTCAGATGATTGTTACAGATCCTACTTCTATATTTTATCTTACAGGATATAAAATTGATCCGGGAGAGAGATTACTTGCTTTACTTTTTAAGAAAGATAAAAAGCCAAGCTTATTTATTAATAGATTATTTCCGATTAAAGAAAAGAAAAACTTAGAGTATATATATTTAAAAGATTCAGATGACTCTATAGCAAAAATTCTTTTTTATTTAGATAAGAGAAATTCTATAGGAATAGATAAAACATGGCCATCAGGATTTTTAATAGAACTTTTGAATAAAGGATTTAAGGGTAAACTAATTAATAGTTCTCTTTTAGTAGACAGTTTAAGACAAGTAAAAGATAGTAAAGAAATAAACCTTATGAAACGTGTATCAGAATTAAATGATATGGCTATGAAAAAAATTATTTCTAAAATAAGAGAAGGAATATCGGAACTTGAACTCGAAGAAGAACTAAAAAAGATTTATCTCGAAATAGATTCTGATGGATATTCATTTTCACCAATAATTGCTTTTATGGAAAACGGAGCCTCTCCTCATCATGAAAATGGAAATAAAAGATTATCTAAGGGAGATTCAATAATTTTTGATATAGGGTGTATGAAAGATAACTATGCATCAGATATGACAAGAACAGTTTTCTATAAAAGTATCAGTAAAAAACAAAAAGACATATATAATATAGTCTTAAAAGCGAATAAAAGAGCAATAGCTGGAGTAAAACCTGGAGTTAAAGCTAAAGACATAGATTCTTTGGCTAGAGACTACATAACAAAAAAAGGCTATGGGGAAGAGTTTATGCATAGGACAGGGCATTTTATTGGAATTGATGTTCACGAGTATGGTGATATATCAGAAAGCAATGAAGATGTATTGAAAGAAGGTATGATATTTTCAGTAGAACCTGGTATTTATCTGGAAAACGAGTTTGGAGTTAGAATAGAAGATTTAATTCTTGTAACAAAAGAAGGTTATTATAATCTTAATAGCTTTTCTAAAGAAATAATAATAGTCAAGTAAATATGAAAGTCATCTATGGAGTTTAAATCATAGATGACTTTTTTAAATTTTTTATCTTTCCTTTTTAGGAACTAAAAGTACTGAACAATCTGCTCTCATAGCGACGTTATTACTTGTACTACCAATAAATAAATCCTTCATAAATCCTTTGCCTTGTCTACCCATAACCAGGAGCTCTACATTGTGTTTAGAAATATAATTTGTTATTACTTTAAATGGTCTACCAACATCAAGAACAATATCTATATTTGTTTTCCCACGGCTTTCTAAGCGATCTTTCATTTTATATAAGCGCCTAGAATCAATTTTATTAAATTCTGGAAGTTTATAGTCTAGGTAGGGGCTAATTACAGAAACGTCCTGAACATGCATCAAGGTAATATTTTTAGCACCTTTCTCTACAAGTTTTTCAACATAATCAAAAGCGTTATATGAATTGTCAGAAAAATCTGTAGCAAATAAAATTCTTCCATCTAAATTAAATCCTTCCCTAGGAATAGAGAATAAGGAGTTATCTTTTCCTTCTTTAACTCTCATAACTATTATAGGCTTTGCTGGATTTTGGATTAAGTTGTAAGCAAAATCTTGTTCAAATATTCTTTTAGCTAAAGAAGTACTACGGCCGCCAACTAAGATTAATGAATCTTTTTCATCTTTAGTAGCTAAGTCGTTGATTTCTTTTATCGGAATATCATCAACCTCGATTATTTCAGTTTTTATACCAATTTTATTAAGATAATCAGATGATTCATATATTCTAGTTCCTTCTGCAACTTCAATTTTTCGATCTGTCCTGGCAACTAAATTTTTAACTATAATATATTCTTTAAAGCCTAAAACAGAAAGACTTTCAGCGTATTTTATTACAAGATCATCATAGTCTAAAAGCTGGGCAACAATAACAAGTTTATTAAACATAAAAGAGCCTCCTTTCTTTTATAATATCATATTCTAAAGCGAGTTAATTTAAAATATATAAAAAGAGATTTGCTTTAGTTAAGCAAATCTCTTTTTATTAAAATTCTGAGTTATTTGGCGTTCTAGGGAAAGGAATAACATCTCTTATATTAGCCATTCCAGTAACATACATTATTAGCCTTTCAAAGCCTAACCCAAAACCTGCATGTTTTACTCCGCCATATTTACGAAGCTCTAAATACCACCAGTATTCTTCTTCATTTAATTTAAGCTCTTTCATTCTCTCTGTTAGAATATCAAGCCTCTCTTCTCTTTGGCTACCACCTATAATTTCTCCTACTCCTGGTACTAAAAGATCCATGGCTGCAACTGTTTTGTTATCGTCATTAATTCTCATATAAAAAGCCTTGATATCCTTTGGATAATCAGTTACAAAAACAGGTCCATCAAATATTTTTTCTGTTAAATATCTTTCGTGTTCAGTTTGTAAATCATTCCCCCATTTAACTGGATACTCAAACTTTTCTCCTGACTCTATAAGGATTTCTACAGCCTCAGTATAAGTAATTTCCTTAAAGTCAGAGTTAACTATTTTATTCAATCTGTTTTTCAAATCCTTATCGATAAACCTATTGAAAAATTCTATTTCTTCTGGAGCCTCTTCTAAAATATAGTTAACTACGTATTTAAACATATCCTCTGCAAGAGCCATATTATCTTTTAAATCAGCAAAAGCTATCTCAGGCTCCATCATCCAGAATTCTGAGGCATGCCTTGGTGTGTGAGAATTTTCAGACCTAAATGTAGGCCCAAAAGTATATACATTTCTAAATGCAAGAGCAAAAGACTCTGCATTTAATTGACCAGATACGGTTAAGTTACTTTCTTTTCCGAAAAAATCCTTACTAAAATCTACTTCGCCTTTAGAAGTTAAAGGAACATTTTTAAGGTCAAGTGTAGTTACATGAAACATTTCTCCAGCACCCTCAGCATCGCTTCCTGTAATAATAGGAGTGTGAACATGTACAAAATCCCTCTCATTGAAATATTTGTGTATTGCGTAAGAAGCAATACTTCTAACTCTAAATACAGCTGAGTAAGTATTTCCTCTTGGTCTTAAATGAGCTATAGACCTAAGATATTCGAATGTATGTCTTTTCTTCTGAAGCGGAAAATCGCTATCTGAAGAAGCTAAAAGATTAACTTCAGTAGCTTTTATCTCGAAAGGCTGCTTGGAGTTTTCTGTTAAAACGAAATCACCTTTTACCTCAATGGCACTACTAATATTATACTTTCCAATTTCTTTGAAGTTGTCCAAATCACTTCCAAAAACGACTTGTATGTTTTTAAAAAAAGTGCCATCATTTATCTCTATAAAGCCAAAGTTTTTTGATACTCTAGATGTCCTGATCCATCCAGATATAGTAATTTCTTTATCAGCAAAATCTTTTTTATTTCTATAAAGTTCTTTTATTGATATCATATATTATTCCTCCTATAATTTTTGAATAAAAAAAGAGATCTTATCCTAGAAAGGGACGAAGATCTCGTGGTACCACCCAAATTATGCAATAATTAATTGCATCACTTAAATTCTTTAACGCAGAAATACGTCCCAGTGTACTTAATTTCCAAAAGGAAGCTCCAAGTTGTTTTTCATTTTAAACCTAGTGTTAAACTTTCACTATCTTTAACTCGCTAAAACTGGTTTTTAAAACTAATTCTCTTATCATAGCTTTTATCAGATTACTTTGATACATAGATTATAAGTTATAGAGTTATAAATTACAAGAAAAATAGTATTTCTAACATATTATTTGGTGAAATGATATGTTTAGAGCTTAAATTACAATATTTCTTTTAAAATTTCTGCAACTTTTACGGATTCTCCAGCTCCCATTGTAATTATTATATCTGAAGGCTTTGAAACTTTTTTTAGAATATCTGCTGCATTCTCAAAGCTAGAGGCCTTATAGACATCTAATGTATTTCTTTTCTTTATTTCTTTAGCTAAATCTTCTGAGGAAACAATTCCTCTATCAATTTCTCTTGCAGGAAATATATCTAAAAGTACAAGACTTTTTATATTATCAAAAGAAGCTGCAAAATCATGAAAAAGAGCCTTAGTTCTGCTGAAAGTGTGTGGCTGAAATACAATATGGATATTGTTATGTTTTATATTTTTAGCTGCTTTTATAGAAGCTTCAATTTCCTTTGGATGATGGGCGTAATCATCAAAAACTTTTATATTATTTTTTTCGAAAAGGTATTGAAATCTTTTATCTACTCCCTGATAACTATTGAGGCCCTTCTCTATAGTCTTTTTATCTATTCCAGATGCTATAGAAGCCCCTATAGAAGCAAGTGCATTATAGATATTAAACTCTCCAGGAACATTTAACTTTATATGCATTAAAAAATCTTCGTTTTTATAGACATCAAAAGAAGAATTCCCAAGTTTATTGTATTTTATATTTTTAGCCTTTATCATTCCCTTTTTAATTCCAAAGGTGATTTTTTTTTGCTCTGAATCTTCTATAACGTACTGCATATTAGGATCATCAGAATTACAAACAATTGTACCATCCTTAGGAAGAAGAGTAATATACTTTCTAAAAGTATCGAGTATATGTTTTAAGTCTCTATAGTAATCAAGATGGTCTTCTTCAAAATTAAGTAAAATAGAAACTTTGCCAGGAAATTTTAAAAAGGATTCTTTGTATTCACATGCTTCTGTTATGAAAAGCTCCCCTTTTCCTATTCTATAGTTACCATCAATTAAGGGAAGATTTGCCCCAACTAATATAGTTGGATCAAGTTTTCCGCTTAATGCTATAGAAGATAACATAGAAGTTGTTGAAGTTTTCCCATGAGTTCCGGATACTGCAATTGAGTTGTTAAAATTATTTAATATATGACCTAAAAATTCAGCTCTCGTGTAGGTTGGTATACCTTTTTTAAGCGCTTCTTTTAATTCATCATTACTTTTATCAACAGCAACAGTATAAACAACTATATCAGGATTAGTTATATTTTCTTTTTTTTGCTCATAATAAATTTTTGCTCCAAAGGACTCTAGTTTATTTGTATTAGCAGATTTTTTGAAATCTGATCCAGTTACCTTTACTTTGTTATCTAAAAGTATTGCAGCGAGACCACTCATACTAACTCCGCCAATACCTATAAAATGAACAGTTTTATCTTTATATTCTTTTAAATCAAAAACCAAATTACACACATCCCCATTAATTATTCTTATCTACCTACTATAATATATTAAAAAAGCAAATCTTAACAGTTTTATGACAAAATCAATACGAATATTAAAAGTAAAAGATTGCATATTGTTCGACAATGTTATAAAATGAGTATATTATTGATAAAAGGAGTAACATTATGAAGAAACACTCAAGAAATAGCAGAATAAGTGCTATAACTAAAATATTAATTGAAAATCCAAATAAATTAATCAGTCTTAATAAATTTTCTAAAAATTTAAATGCAGCAAAATCAACTATAAGTGAAGATGTTCTTGTTATAAGAGAAATTCTTGAAGAACTTGAAATGGGAACTATAGAATCTGTTGCAGGTGCAAGCGGTGGGATAAAATATGTTGCATGATTATCTTATGAAGAAGAGATGGAATTTAAAAAAGAGATAGCAAATATGTTAAATGACCCATCTAGAATTGTACCAGGTAATTTTATATATCTTACAGATATGATGTTAAATCCTGAAATTGTTTTTAAAGCGGGGAAAATACTTGCTTATAAATTTAGAGAGTTAAATCCTGATTACATCATAACTGTTGAAACAAAAGGAATACCCCTTGCTTATGAAGTAGCGAGGTTTTTAGGTATTCCATTAATAGTGGCTAGAAAAAATTTAAAGGTTACAGAAGGAACATCGGTAACTATAAATTATTTATCTGGAACTACGGGAAGGATGTCTAGTATGGGACTTGCCAAAAAAAGTATTAAAGAAAGTTCAAAATGTCTTTTTATTGATGATTTCTTAAGAGCTGGTGGAACAGTGAATGGAATTTTTAATCTTCTTAAAGAGTTTGACTCTGAGCTTATTGGTATTGGGGTTTTAGTTGATAATAAAGAAGTAAAAAAGAATCTTTCATTGGATCATATATCTCTTGTTAATTATCATGGAGTGACAGAAAATGGTACAATAGATGTTGAGATATCAAAAAACTAGAAAAATTTATTTAATAAGGAGTGTTAGAGATGATAGGAAAAAAATTAGCGGGTGAAAAAGCAGCTACCTATATCAAACCAGGAATGATAGTAGGGCTAGGAACAGGTTCAACTGTATATTATACAATTATGAAATTAGGACAACTAGTAAAAGAAGGATTAGAGGTTGTTTGTGTATCTACTTCAAATGAGAGTACAAAACTTGCTAAGGGCCTTGGTATTAATGTAGTGCCTTTTAATGAAGTTAAATACGTTGATTTGACAATAGATGGAGCAGATGAAGTTGATAAAAATCTAGATGGAATAAAAGGCGGCGGTGGAGCACTTTTATTTGAAAAATTAGTAGCTAGTGTTTCAAAGGAAATAATATGGATAGTTGATGAATCTAAGCTAGTGGAAACATTAGGTGAATTTAAGCTACCAATAGAAGTAGTTAAATTTTCATATGACAAGGTTATTGAAAAATTAAAGGAAAAAGGTTATAAACCATTACTTAGAATGACAGAAAGTAATGATATTTATATTACAGATGACAATAACTATATTTTAGATTTAGAAATGAAGAGGATAGAAAATCCTGTAGAATTAAACAAAGAATTAAAATTGATTTCCGGAGTTATAGAAACAGGACTATTTACGAATATGGCAAATAAAGTTATAGTTGGATATAAAGATAGTATAAAAGAAATAAATAAATAAAAATCAAATCAAATAACAAATATAAAATACCCCTTTTAAAGTGATCTGCATAAGAGCATTTTTTAAAAGGGGGTATTTTTATTTAAAACATAATTTTTCTATGATTTTAGACACACCATAATTGTTATTTGTATCTGTTATAATATCTGCCATATTTTTTACTTCTTCTGATGCATTTCCCATTGCTACTCCAACTCCTGCATATTCTAGCATAGGTATATCATTTTGAGCATCTCCAACAGCAATAACTTCTTCTCTTTTTATTCCGAGCTTTTCACTAATAGCTTTTATTCCTTGGGCCTTACTAACACCCTTATTATAAACTTCAAGATTATAAGGTGAGGAGTATACAACCTGTAAATTCTCATGGTTTTCAAAATCTTTCTCAATTAATTTAAACAATTCCAAATTATTTTTTTCAATTGTTATAGTTTTTATAATTTCATTTTTATATTTAGATAAGTCTTCTTTTAAATTTTCTGACTTTATAATTATAACTTTCTTATCTTTATCAAGTTTTTTGTTCCCTTTCAGATAAGCATTACCTTTGTCTAAATCTTTTTTTGCAATTAATGAATCATTAGTATTAAAAAGTGTCAAAAGATCATATTTCTCGAAAGTATCATACATAAACAATAAGTCCTTTTGAGAAATAGTGTTGTGAATTAAAACTTCATCCTTATATTTTGTATAGCCACCGTTAGTTGCAATAATACTTATAGGGAATCCAAGTTCTTTCCCGTAAAGAGTAGCATAGTTGTAAAGTCTTCCAGTTGCTATGGCTATTTCTATTCCATTTTCATAGGCCTTTCTAAGTGTATCTATATTTTCTTTTGGTATAACGTGATTGTCATCATACAAAGTACCATCCATGTCCAAACAAATTAATTTATATTTCATAAACATCTCCTTATATAGTAATACTAAACCAATTATACAATATAATACATAAAAAGTTTAGTGGTGCTTAACTTTTTGTTATTAATATAAAGATAAATCGACGTTAAAATAGTAAAATGTTAAGAAAATTACGCTTTTTACAACAATTTCATTTAATTACATCTAAACTATTAAATACACTTGTAAATGTAATCAATTACATACTATAATCATGTTACACCTTTTGAATTCTGAAAATTCAAAATAAGGTTGACATTATATTAAGCTTAAATCACTAAGGAGGTTTACATGAATATTACAGATGTTAGAATTAGAAAAATTAATTCGGACGGGAAAATGAAAGCTATTGTTTCTGTAACTTTTGACGAGGAGTTTGTTGTTCACGATATCAAAGTAATTGATGGACAAAATGGACTCTTTATTGCCATGCCATCTAGAAAAACACCAGATGGAGAGTTTAAGGATATAGCACATCCCATAAATACTGAAACAAGAGAAAAGATTCAAACTGCAATATTAAGTAAGTATGAAGATATCTTAAGAGAAGATGAAGAAAAAAAAGAATCTGAATTTATTGTAGAGGAACCAGTTGCAATAGATTAAATTTCTACTTAATTATTCCAAAAAACCTTTAAATTAGATTTAAAGGTTTTTTTCTTTGTAAAATTAAGACTTATATGACAAAAATGCATATAAATAGTATAATTTATATGTAGAATATAGATAAAGATTTTACTTGGTTGAATTTAAAAACTTACTAACATATAATAGAAACATTGTTTGTTGTG
>JAAZDF010000213.1 GCA_012512905.1 Clostridium sp. | reverse complement strand
GGCTTTAGATAAGATACTTGAAAAAAAAGGTGTTGAAATCACAAAGGCTCTTTATATTAACGTTCATAGAGATTATATTGTTGAGAGGATGTCAGGAAGAAGAATGTGTTTTTCCTGCGGAGCATCATATCATACTAAATTTAGTCCGCCACTTATTGAAGGTATATGTGATAACTGTGGTAGTGAGCTTAAGCAGCGTGATGATGATAAGAAAGAAACAGTACTTGAAAGATTAGATATTTATGATTTCCAAACTAAACCATTAATAGATTTTTATGATAATAAGAGTATTCTTATAGAGGTAGACGGCGCTCAAGCTATAAACCTTGTATTTGAAAATATATTAAAGGCCTTAGGTGAATAATTATGATAATAATTAAAAACTCGAGAGAAATTGCTCTCATGAGGGAATCTGGAGAAATAGTCGCAAAAGTACTTGAAATGATTGGAAATTATATTAAAGAAGGAATATCAACACATGAAATAGATAGACTCTGTGAAGATATGATTTTAAGTTTGGGTGCAACACCTTCATTTAAAAATTATAACGGATTTAAAGGATCTGTTTGTACATCACTTAATGATGTGGTTGTTCATGGTATACCTTCAAAAACTGAGATATTAAAATCAGGAGATATAATTAGTGTAGATGTTGGTGCATACAAAAATGGATTTCATGGCGATGCAGCAAGAACTTTTTCAGTAGGAGATGTATCATCTAAAGCTAAAGAACTTATTAAAATAACTGAAGAAAGTTTTTTTGAAGGTATAAAATATGCAAAAGAAGGATACAGACTTGGAGATATCTCAAATGCCATTCAAAGATTTGTAGAAGATAGGGGTTATTCTATCGTTCGTGACTTTACAGGTCATGGAATAGGAGAGTCACTACATGAAGATCCGGCTATACCAAACTATGGAGCAAAAGGAAGCGGTGTACTTCTTAAAAGAGGAATGACCCTTGCTATTGAGCCAATGGTAACAAGCGGAGATTTTAAAGTGATGGTTCTTCCAGATAATTGGACTACAAAAACTAGAGATGGAAGTTTATCTTCTCACTATGAGAATACAATTTTGATTACAGAAAACGAAGCCGAGATATTAACTCTTATATAAGTATAAGGAGTATAAAAAATGAAAGGTTTAGTTGTAAAATCAAAAAAAGGAAGAGATAAAGGTAAACTATATATTGTCATGAAGACTAAAGATGATTATTATGTTAATCTAATAGATGGAAACAAATATAATTTTGATAGACCGAAAAGGAAAAATAAAAAGCATCTAGATATGCTTGATATGGCTCCTAATGATTTAATTACTATAATAGAAAAATTAGATATGAGATCTATATATAAAATTAAACAGTTTTTAAAGCTCAAGGCAAAGGAGGAGTAGTAACCTTATGTCAAAAGAAGATGTTATTGAAATGCAAGGTGTGGTTAAAGAATCATTACCAAATGCGCAGTTTGATGTAGAACTTGAAAGTGGACAAACAATATTAGCCCATTTATCAGGAAAGTTAAGAATGAACTATATTAGAATTCTACCAGGGGACAAAGTAACTGTAGAGTTAAGTCCATATGACCTTACAAAAGGGCGTATAACATGGAGAGGAAAATAAAAGGAGGGCTCATAAGATGAAAGTTAGACCATCAGTTAAGCCTATTTGCGAAAAGTGCAAAGTAATAAGAAGAAAAGGAAAAGTCATGGTTATCTGTGAAAATCCTAAGCACAAGCAAAGACAAGGCTAATTAAAATGTTTAAGAACCAGGAGGTGTAAAATTTAATGGCAAGAATCGCAGGTATTGATTTACCAAGAGATAAAAGAGTTGAAATAGGGCTTACATATATTTATGGAATAGGACAATCTACTGCAAGAAGTATCCTAGAAAAAGCTGGAGTTAATCCAGATGTTAGAGTAAAGGATCTTTCTGAGCAAGAAGTAAATGCTATTAGAGAATTTATTGTAAATAATGTACAAGTAGAAGGTGACCTTAGAAGAGAAAAGGCACTTAATATTAAAAGATTAAAAGAAATAGGTTCTTATAGAGGAATCAGACATAGAAGAGGATTACCAGTTAGAGGCCAAAAAACTAAGACTAATGCAAGAACAAACAAAGGTCCTAGAAAAACAATGGCAAACAAAAAGAAATAATTAAGGAGGTAAGATAATGGCTAAAGCTAGAGGAAGCAAAAGACCTGTACGTAGAAAAAAAGTTCTTAGGAACGTTGTAAAAGGTCAGGCTCATATTAGATCAACATTTAATAATTCAATTATTACAATAACTGATGAAGCTGGAAATGCAATTGCATGGTCAAGCTCAGGAGCATTAGGTTTTAGAGGCTCAAGAAAGAGCACACCATTCGCATCGCAAATGGCAGCAGAAACTGCAGCTAAAGCAGCAATGGAACAAGGACTTAAAAGCGTTGACGTTTATGTAAAAGGACCAGGCTCTGGAAGGGAATCTGCAATAAGATCACTTCAAGCAGCAGGACTGGAGATAACTGCAATTAAAGACGTTACTCCAATACCACATAATGGTTGTAGACCTCCAAAGAGAAGAAGAGTTTAGTCGATATTATATGACTAAAGCAAAATTTGAATCAGTTGCCCTCGTAATAGTTGCCAAATATTTCAAGGAGGGTTAATAATGTTTGAAATTGAAAAACCAAAAATTCAGTTAGTAGAAGAGAATGAGAATGGGACCTATGGTAAGTTCATAGTAGAACCATTAGAAAGAGGCTATGGGATTACACTAGGTAATGCACTTAGAAGAATGCTTTTATCCTCAATTCCAGGAGTTGCACCTACATCAATCAAAATTGATGGAGTGTTGCATGAATTTTCAACAATACCTGGAGTAAGAGAAGATGTTACTGAGATAATACTTAACCTAAAAGAACTTCATATAAAAATGGACAACAATGAAGTCCAAGGGCCAAGAAAAGTCTATATAGACGCAGAAGGACCTGGAGTAATTAGAGGTGGAGATATTAAAACAGACGGAGAGGTAGAGATTGTAAATAAAGATTTATATATAGCTACACTTGAAGAGGATGCAAAGCTTTATATTGAAATTAATGTAGATAGAGGTAGAGGATATGTTTCTCAGGCTAAAAATAAGACTGATGATCTTCCTATTTCTACAATACCAATAGATTCAATATATACACCTGTTAAGAGAGTTAATTACTCTGTAGATAATACAAGAGTAGGTCAAATTACGGATTATGATAAATTGACATTAGAACTCTGGACAGATGGCACCATTTTAACTGAAGAAGCAATTAGTCTTGCAGCTAAAGTGCTTATAGAGCATTTTAAGCTATTTATGACTTTAACATCTCTTGGAGATGATGTTGAGGTTATGGTTGAAAAAGAAGATGATCAAAAAGAGAAAGTTCTAGAGATGACTATAGAAGAACTAGATCTTTCAGTTAGATCATATAACTGCCTAAAGAGAGCAGGGATAAATACTGTGGATGAACTTACTCAAAAAACTGTAGAAGACATGATGAAAGTAAGAAACCTAGGTAAGAAATCTCTTGAGGAAGTAGAAGGAAAATTAAGTGATCTTGATTTAGCACTTAAATCCAATGACGAATAAAGGAGGTAAATAAATGGCCAAGCTAAGAAAATTAGGACGTCCAACAGATCAAAGAAAAGCCCTACTTAGAGCTTTAACAACAGACTTTCTAAAACATGGTAAAATTGAAACAACTTTTCATAGAGCTAAAGAAACACAAAGAATGGCTGAAAAGATGATCACTCTAGGTAAAAAAGGTGATTTGAGTTCTAGAAGAAGAGCAGCAGCATATGTATATGATAAAGATGTTGTAAAAGATCTTTTTGAAAATATTGCGCCAAAATACGCTGAAAGAAATGGTGGATACACAAGAATTTATAAAGTGGGTCCAAGAAGAGGCGACGGAGCAGAATCTGCAATTCTAGAATTGGTTTAATACTAGAAGAGGAAGTAAAACTTCCCTTTGTATAAATTAAGGGATTAAGTTAAATCTTAGTCCCTTTTAATTTTAAAATAAGCAGTGAATCTATTTTACTAGGCTTAGTGCTTATTTTAAGGAGGTATATATGGCTTATAATAATAAAAATATGATTGAGACGGAAAATTTAACACACCAATATGAAGATAGCAAAAAAGATGATTATTCACTTTCAGGTATAAATTTAAAAATTAAACAAGGAGAATTTGTTGCTATATTAGGCCATAATGGCTCAGGTAAATCAACCCTTGCAAAGCATATGAATGCACTTATTCTTCCAACAGGTGGTAAAATCTATATTGATAGCATAGATTCTTCAATTCCTGAGAATACATGGAAAATAAGACAAAGTGCTGGTATGGTATTTCAAAATCCCGATAACCAGATGGTCGCAACTATAGTAGAAGAAGATGTTGCCTTTGGACCTGAGAATCTAGGGATAGAATCCTCTGAAATAAGAAAGCGTGTAGATGACGCCTTAAAAGAAGTTAATATGTATGAATATATAAAGCATGCTCCTCATCTTTTATCGGGGGGACAAAAACAAAGAGTTGCTATTGCAGGAATAGTTGCAATGAGGCCTAAAATAATTATTCTTGATGAGCCTACTGCTATGCTTGATCCTGTAGGAAGAAAAGAAGTTATGTCTACAATAAAAAGACTTAATGAAAATTATAATATTACTGTAATTCATATAACACATTTTATGGAAGAAGCGGTTCTTGCAGATAGGGTGGTAGTTATGGAAGATGGTGAGGTTATTTTAGACAATATACCAAGAGAGGTATTTAAGGAAGTAGAAATACTCCAAAAGGTTGGCCTTGATGTGCCGCAAGTTACAGAACTTGCCTATAAACTTATAAGTGAAGGTATAGATATTTCCGATGGAATACTTAATATAGATGAAATGGTGGAGGAGTTATGTCAATTAAAATCGAGAATTTAACACATGTTTATATGCCAGGAACTCCTTTTGAATCTCTGGCCCTTGATAATATAAATTTAGAGCTTGAAGAAGGAAAGTTATATGCTTTAATAGGCCACACAGGCTCTGGTAAATCAACTTTTATTCAGCATTTAAATGGGCTTTTAAAACCTACATCGGGTAAAATATTTATAGGAGACCTTGATATAACTTTAAAAGAAACTAAAATGAGTGAAGTTAGAAAAAGAGTAGGTCTTGTGTTTCAATATCCAGAGTATCAGCTTTTTGAAGAAACTATTGAAAAAGATATAGCCTTTGGACCAACTAATTTAGGGCTAAGTCCAGAAGAAATAGATTTAAGAGTTAGGAAGGCTATGAAAATGGTAGGACTTCCATTTGAAGAATTTAAAGATTTGTCTCCCTTTGAGATTTCAGGAGGACAAAAAAGAAGGGTAGCTATTGCTGGAGTAATTGCTATGGAGCCAGAGATTCTTATTTTAGATGAGCCGATGGCTGGCCTTGATCCTAAAGGAAGAGATGAAATACTCGGTCAGCTTAGAGAGCTTCACAGAACCTATGATATGACAATAATACTTGTTACTCACTCTATGGAGGATGTGGCAGATATTGCAGAAG
>JAAZDF010000212.1 GCA_012512905.1 Clostridium sp. | reverse complement strand
TTAAGTCCTAGTGATGCTCTTGATATATATACTGAGAAATATCCAAATACAACAGTTAAAGAAATTGAACTTGAATTAAAATCTAATTCATATATTTATGAAGTAGAAGGATATGATGATCAAAAAATATACGAAATCCATATAAATCCTACAGATGGAACTATTATCGAGATAAAAGAGAAAATTCATCAGAGAATGTATAAAGATATTAATAAAGAAAGCACCGATAAGATAGAAGACCTAGTAAATAAAGCCCTTGAAAATGCTGGTGCAAATAGTAAACTTCATCAATGGTCATTAGAAGTTGATGATGGAGTGCTAGAGTTCACAGTTTATATAAAGCTCGAAGATAATAAAACAGAAAAACACAAATATAATCTTCACTCAGGTGAATTAATAAAGAAAAAGTAATCAAAAGCTAAAACTCCTGAAAAAGTTAATAAAATAGCCTTGAATCTCATAATGATTCAAGGCTACCTTTTTTTAGATATTTTCATTTAAATTAAATTTAACTAAGAATTTTTTTATAGTCTTCTAAGTGCATCTATTGGGTTAAGTCTACTAGCTTTTCTTGCCGGTGCATATCCAAATACAACTCCAACTACTGATGAGAATCCTATAGCTATCACAAGGGTCATAAGAGATACTGAAAATGCATAGCCTATAAGAAGTGATGCTATATAAGCAATTAAGAGACCCAGTATTAAACCAAATAATCCTCCAAAGAGTGATAAAAATATGGACTCAAATATAAACTGAAGCTGTATTCTGCTAGGCTCTGCGCCCAGGGCTTTTCTAAGGCCTATTTCAGAGGTTCTCTCTGTTACAGATACAAGCATCATATTCATAATTCCAATTCCACCTACTAAGAGGGAAATAGATGCTATTCCTGCTAATAAAAGAGTCATAAGACCTGTAATATCACCAATTATATTTATAATATCCTGAAAGTTAAACACAAAAAATGATTTTTCTTTATAGTTAAATGCCCTATTTAAAACAAAATTTATATCTTCTATGGTTTTATCAGACATATTACTATCTTCCATGTATATATCTACTTCATTTATATTTCTATTACTTAAGGTAGTCATAGCAGTGGTGTAGGGTATAAAAATAGTTTCATTATTAGATGAAAAATCGAATTCATTGCCTTCTTTTAAAATTCCTATAATTTTAAAGGTTTGACCATTTATCTTTATATCTTTACCAATAGGATCTTCACCTAGAAATATATCTTTATTAATACTGCTTCCAAGAATCGCAACTTTAGTTTCTCTCTCTAAGTCTAGGGGATTAAAAACTCTACCATAAGAAACTTCTTCACTTCCTTGATTGAAAAATGTATCGTTTCTACCCTTAACATCTATATCTTCCATAGTTTTATTGCAACAAGCTATAGAAACTCTGCTTGAAATAGTTGGAGAAATTCCTTTAACGTTATTCATTTCGCTAAGGCTCTCAAGGTCATTACTATTTAATCCTTGCTTTAAAGGTGTTCCAGGAGCCTGAACTGTTATTGTGTCCGCTCCAAGGCTTGATACCTGGCTTGTCACTTCTTCAGTTGCACCTTCTACAATTGTTATAAGAGATATTATAGATGCAACTCCTATAACAATGCCCAGAATGGTTAGAAAACTTCTTACTTTATTACTTTTAATATTATCCCATGACATTTTTAAGCTATCTCTAATCATTTGAATCACCACTCTCGGTTATCTTTCCGTCTATAATATTTACAAGTCTATTACCATATTTAGCGATATTTTTATCATGGGTTATCATAATTATAGTTCTACCTTCATCATTTAATTCTTTAAATAAATTTAAAATATTAAATCCTGTTTCTTGGTCTAATGCTCCTGTAGGTTCATCTGCAAGAAGTATAGAAGGCTCAGTTGAAATAGCCCGGGCAATGGCGACTCTTTGCTGCTGGCCACCAGATAGCTGAGTTGGAAGGTTATTAATTTTATCTCCAAGGCCAACTTTTGTGAGTATATCTCTTGAAATCTCTTTTCTTCTTTTAGAGCTAATTCCAGCATAAATCAGTGGAAGCTCTACATTTTGGGCTGCTGTAAGTTTTGGAAGTAGCTGAAACGATTGAAATATAAAACCTATTTCTTTATTTCTTATCCTTGCAAGTTCTTTTTCGCTAAGGCCTGCAACTTTTTCTCCAGAGAGAATATACTCACCTTTAGTTGGAGTATCAAGGCAGCCTATTATATTCATAAGGGTAGATTTTCCAGATCCTGATGGACCTAAAATCGAAACAAATTCGCCTTCATTTACAGTTAAACTAGCTTCATCAAGAGCCTTCACTTTTTCAGATCCCATTTCATATATTTTAGAAATGTTTGTCATCTCAAGTATTTTACTCATTGTTATCTTCCTTATTCTCATTTGTATCTTCTTCAAATTCTTGTCTTTCTATTACCCCTGGAGGAGGACCAAAAGCGTTTTGCTCCATGCTTTGAATAAATACCTTATCTCCAATATTAAGCCCAGACTTTATTTCTACATTTACTCCGTCCGTAACGCCTACTTCTATATCTTTCGACTTAAGCTCTTCGTCTATTTTAATAGTTACATATGGGGTATTATCTTCTTTAAACTTTACAGCCTTCATCGGCAGAACTCCAACATTTTTTGATTCTTCATCTAAAACTTTAGCTTCAGCGCTCATGCCAACTTTTATATTTTCATCATTTTCTATTGAAATTATTGTTTCAAAAAAAGTAACCCCATTCATATAAACTCCTTCTTTTGAAATTGAAACAATCTCTCCTTTAAATGTTTTATTTAAAGCATTTATTGTAACATCTACCTCTGTTCCTATCTCTATTGAGTTTAGATCATATTCATCGACTTTAACTTTAAGTTCTAAATCGCCGTAGTTTACAACTTCCATTATTTTTGTTCCAGGGCTTATTTGTGCATTTTCATCTACTTCAATTCCAAAAACTTCTCCCTCAATGTCTGATTTTATCTCTTCACCCATTGTATTTTTATAAAGAGGAGTATCTTTTTCTACTTTTTCTCCTTCTTCAACTAAAAATTCACTTATTTGAAGAGGCGCTTCTGCAAAATATGTCTTTCTATCTTTAGCTCCGACGCTTCCTGAAAAGCTGTAATAAGTAACTATATCGCCTTCTTTGACTTCTATTAAGTCACCTTTAATTTCTTTTTCTGACGTAAGTCTAAAAATAAGAAATACCGCCAAGGCTAAAACTGCAGCTCCTATGGCCCATTTATATACATTTTTCTTTTTCACTGTTTTCCTCCATCTTTACTAAATAACTTATGCTATTAGAACTTTGGCTCATTTACAACTTTATACAAATTTTTCATTATATCTATATAATAATATTTTTTTATGAACATTATTTATATAGAATTTTAAATTTATTCTTTTTCTGTTTCGCTTTAATTTATTCGCTTTGTGTTAGTTTAGACTATAGTAAAAAAATTAAAATCGGATTAACTACAGCTTGTAAAAGAAACTATAAATTAGTATTCTTTGTTTTTGGGAAAAATAAATTTAAGAGGACACAGTCATCCTAAGTTGCTGCGTCCTCTTTTTATTAGATATCTTGAATTTAATTTTAAATTAAAAGTTTAATTTTTTTCTGCTCTTTTATTTGCTGCGCTTTTTAATCCATCTACATTAAATTTTTCATCTAAGTCTTTACTACTATATGCAAATTTAATTGTATGGACATCCGAAGAGTTTGATGACAGTTTAATTATTTGATCCCAGTTTTTATTTAAGCTAGTGTCTATATCATCTAAATTAAGATCTTTCTGAGTTAAAATATGAGCTAGAGCGGTGGTTGTAAATATATCAAGGGCCCTGTTATAGTCACTAAAATAATCTTTTAAAACAGTCATAGCATGAAGACCCGTTATTGCATGAAGCATTACTATATTATTTGTATTATAAAAAGCTGGTACCAATATTTTAAGCATAGCCTCTACTTTGTCATCTTCTTCACCTTTAAATATAAAGCCTTCTTTCATAAAATCTTTATTACTATAAAAAGCTTGAAGCTTTTTTCCGGTACTTTTATCTGATAATCTTATTTCTTTAATATCAGAGATATCCTTAAATTTTCGCATCTCTTTTAAGGACTGTTCTTTAGATATTTCCCTCTCAAAAAGTCCTCCCTTTCTATAGGCCGTAATATAATAAGCTAGAGCTCTTTCTACTTCTTCTTTTAAAGCTTTATCTATTTGATATCCTTCTACTGCATAGGCAAGTCTAATTGTAGTATGAAATAATCCAGAGCTTAGTCCTAAAGTATAATTATTTAGTACATAAGATATAAGGTCTTTAATTTCCATATCTTTATTTTTTAATTTTCCTCTTATTAAATCTAGACATGGCATATAAAGCTCCCGTTTACCAAGGCAATCATCGAAGGATTCTACCCTTTTAAAATCGGAATCAATTCTATCAATATTTGATCTTTTCATATAAGCATCTGTATAACTTTTTACTTTATTTACATCTCCAGTAAGTTTAAAAAGTGCTAATTGCCCCATAGGTAGGTGATTTACAAGGTTATTCATATAAGGTGAGTACTGCCTGGCATTTTCATTTATTAACTCTGCAATATTCAATATTATCTTCTCCTTTTCAATCTAATCAAAATAATCAAATCCTACTATCTACAAATTAATTTTTGTTCTACTAAAAATAAAATCTTTTCAATTTTAAAGTATATTCATGCTAGATATAAAATTTTTAGGCCCCCTATTATATAGCTCGTTAATATTTTTAATATTGTCTACTAAAAATAGTTTTCCAGCTACAGCTCCAAATTTATCCCAATATTTCCCGCTATTTGATTCTATAATGAGCTTTTTTTGTTTATTCATATCTTTTTCTTTTAAAGCTTCATTTAGCTTTGAAACAGAATCTTCATAGTGGTCTTTTATAATTTTCGAAAAATCATAATTTTCTAGGTCTTCTTTAAATGCTAATATATGAGCAAATCCTTCATCAAAAACAATATATTTAAGTTTTTCTTTAAAGCTATTATAATCAAATGGAGGATATTTTTTATGTAAACATAAGTGAGATAATTCATGAGTAATTAATTGCCTAATTACAAAATCAATATCATATCCTAAGTCTTTGTATTCGTTAAAACGTATTAAATCAAATATAATATATTCTTTTTTCTTATATTCTCTTACCATAGCATCATAGGGGTTTGGGCATCCTACAACCAGGATTACATTCACATCTTTAAGAACTTCTCTCCAGTTTGGATATAAAGAAGAATATATTTTTTCATTTAGAGGAATAAAATCCAAAAGTCCTGATTCTATATTAAATAAAAGCTTTCTTATATCATTTTTCTTTTCCGCGCTAGGTTTTTCAAATAAATACTCACCCTCTTGAATAAGATTAAAAATCCAGTGATCTGATATATCTTCTGAGTTTAAATATTTTAATACTATATCTTTATCAATTAACATATAACTCTCCTTTTAAGTTTAACTTTCCGCCTGCCATACTTGAGCAAAGAAAGGATTTGTTTTTGCAATTTTATCATATTGCCATGGAGGCGCTTCACACTCCTCACAAAAGTGCCCTCCTTTAAGTATAAGCCTTGGGCTAGCACTGAATATATGATTAAGTCCACATTTCCATTTTAGCTTTGTATCTAAGTCTCCTTCTATCATAGAGCTGGATAAACACTTTCCTCCTCGAAACTCTGCCGCTCTTTTCATATCATCTATATTAAGAGTATTTATATCTTTACTTTCATCATATCCGTGGTCTAAAATCTTATACTCTTTATAATCTTCTTTTGATTTAAGCTCATCCCAGCTTTTTATGCTCCTATATTCTTCTATGGAACCAAAAAACGCCTTTGTTTTATCTAAGTTTTTAGATTCTATCCAGCCAAGAGGAGCCTCCTTGCTTTTTGCTATGGGCTTCATTATAAGATGTTTTATTAAAGCTGAAGGTATAAATCTTAATAGTTTTGCTGGTAGACTTGCTTCTTTTTTTAGTTTTTCAAGAAATCCCTTAAAGCTATCTTTTCTAAAATCCAAATAATCATTTAATATGTGGGAATCTAAATAGTAATGTCCGTGAAAGTTCCTAGATGCAAACCAATTAGGATTAAATATCTTTTTAATATCTTTAACTCCAACGGTCTCTAACATTAAAGAAGTAAACTCATAGTTTGTTTTTCTAAAGTCTTCTCCGCCGCCTACATTATAAATATTCTTCCAAAATCTATCTGGTAAATCTTTTATAAATATATTTTCTATAATCCTCGCTGAATCTTCAACAGTAACCCACTCTAGTACGTTATTGAGTGGCTGATGGAAAATTATTCCATCTCTTACATTTAAAAGTCCTGGATGAAGTATTCCTGTTTGCCTTAAGCTTACCCAGTATTTAAGTCCTGATTCTATGACTTTTCTTTCTGCAGCTATCTTAGTCACTGCGTAGTTATCAAATATACTTGGCTTTAAAGGATCCCCTACTCTTCCAAAGTGAATAGGTGGAAGTCTACTTCCCGTTTCTGCAACACTTCCTATATATACAAGCTTTACTTTTTTCAAGCTAAGCTCATTTACTGCTTTTAGTATGTTTATTGTAGACCCCACATTTATGTCCCAGGCAAGTTTTGGACTGCGGTCAGCCTCAGGAGATACAAAAGCTGCAATATGAAATATATAATCAACTCCTAGTAGAGCTTTCTTAACAGCCCTATAATCTCTAAGGTCCCCCCATACTATATCTACATCAAATTTTTTAAATTTCTCCATTATTTTTCTATTCTTTTTTGTATCTCTAACAATAGTTGAAATAGTTAGTAAATCATTATGCTTAAGTAAATGAGTTAATGCAGCTTCTCCCATAGTTCCGGTTACGCCGCTTATAAAAACTCTTTTTTTCATAATTCCTCCCTTACTATTTTTAATAGCTAGTATATTTTTCTTAAGATTAAAAAATCATTTCTTATCTATGTATCGTACTATTAGCTTTGCTTTATATCTAAAAAAACTTCTTTATTTCTTTAATTATATCATTTCTAAATGAATAGTTTAAATGCTACATTAATTATAATTAGCCACGATAAAAACGGTTTTAAGGATATATAGAGACTTTACAGTACACTTTTATTAAAAAAAGTCCTCTTTAGCTGATATTTTCTTTAATAAGGTATTTCTATGTGATAAGATAATTAGCAAATATAAAACTATAAAAATTAGAAAAAAGGGGAAGATTAAAATGGCTGAACAACTAAAACGCTCTGAAATAAATGAAGACTTAAAATGGGATTTATCAGGGATTTTTGCTTCTGAAAAAGAATTTGAAAATAGCTTAAAAGAATTTTTATCTGAAGTAGACAGTTTTACAAAGAAATATAAGGGAAACTTAGATAGTGCTGAGATTACTATAGAGGCACTAGCTAAATATGAAGATATTATTGCTAAAGCAAGCTACTTAAGGCAGTATGCAATGCTTCCAGTGAATGCAGATATTACGGATAACGATGCTGCATCAAAGCTTAGAAGTGTTTCTAATATTATTTCAAAGGAAAGCGCAAAGCTAAGTTTTTTTGACTCTGAGCTTTTAAAATTATCAGAAGAGGAGTTAGATAAGGTAGCAGAGCTGGAATCTAAGTTTAAAACATGGGTTCGTAAAACAAAGAAAAATAAAAAAGCAGCTTTATCTGCTGATGTTGAAGAGGCTCTTGAGCTTTTAAGCCCAGTACTTGGATCTTTCCAAGAAATTTTTGAGCAGGCTCGTTCAAATGATCCTGATTTCGGAAGCTTTGAAGTGGATGGTAAAGAGTATCCTTTAACTTATTCACTATATGAAGAATATTATATGTACCACACAGACCCTAAAGTTCGAAGGGCATCTTACGATAAATTTAATAAGGTTCTCGGCAGGTATAAAAATAC
>JAAZDF010000211.1 GCA_012512905.1 Clostridium sp. | reverse complement strand
GCTGAAACCTTTATAATTGGAAGCTTCTCTGGCCTACTAGGAATATCCATAGCATATGGACTTACTATTCCAGTAAATATAGTCTTGGAGAATATGACTGATTTACCAAATATAGCTCAGTTAAACCCAGTACATGCAAGTACCCTTGTGGTAATCAGCCTTACTCTAACCATGCTAGGTGGATTAATACCTGCCAGAATGGCAGCTAAAAAGGACCCAGTTGAGGCCCTAAGAACTGAATAATGAACAGTAGGGACGTGAAACTTCGTTCATAAACAGTCGGGACATGAAAGACGCTCATTTTCGTTTTAGACTTTAAGATCAGAATAGCACAAATACAAAAAGAATCTTGTATATAAGACAAGATTCTTTTTGCATTTATCCGCTTTTTCAGTTTAACTGGTAATTAACCGCCTGGGATTTAAATAGCTGAGTATAAAGACTTTCTTCATTTTTTAATAAATTTTTATGGCTATCATAGTCTGAGATTCTTCCATTATCAATTACCAGTATCTTATCACAAAATACACTACTAGACATTCGATGTGATATATAAATGGCTGTTTTATCCCCTACAAGGCTATTAAAATGCTCATATATTTCAGCCTCAGCAAGGGGATCTAATGCAGAAGTAGGTTCGTCAAGGATAATCAAGGAAGCATCCTTATATAAAGCTCTGGCAATGGCAACTTTTTGACTCTCGCCACCAGACAATTCTATACCCTTTTCATCATAAGCCTTACCATATAATGAAGCCAGACCATTTGCCAGCTCATCAATTTTTCTCTCAAGTCCTACTTCTTTTATTATTTCCATGGTTTTTTTTATGTCGGAGTTTAATTCATTACAGGTAATATTTTCGTCAATAGAAAAGGCAAAGAGCTTATAATCCTGAAATACAGCAGCTATTTGAGACATATATGACTTATGATCATACTCAAAAATATCATGCCCATTAATAAAGATTGCTCCTTTCGTAGGTCGATACAATCTACAAATTAGCTTTATCATAGTGGTTTTACCTGCTCCATTTAGACCAACAATAGATACTTTTTCACCCTTATTTATTTTAAAGGATATGTTTTCAAGGACAAGTTTTTCGCTAGCTGGATACTTAAAGGATACATCTCTAAATTCTATAGTTTCAACATCACCAGTAAACTTTATTTTTCCCTCAAAATCTACCTCATCAGGAAGGGTCATAAACTCCATAAAAGGATCTAAATAACCAAGCATCTGAAATAATCCTATTAAATTTTTACCTAGGTCCATTGTTGTAGATGTAAAATTAATGGCAGCAGCTACATACATGGTAAATGAACCTATGGATATTCTTTGACCAAGTCTACTACTTATAACTCTAAGACCTACATAGCCATAGGCAAGGGCTGATTGAAGGTCGTTTACAACACCAATTGCTCCTAAAAATTTACCTTGTTTTTTATAATAGGAAGAGAACCAATTATTGATTTCATCGTTGTAGTAAGTGACCCTGTCAGTCATCATCTTATTCATGTTATAGAGTCTTATATCCTTTTGTATCTTATCATCATAGGCAAAGCCTACATAGTAGCCATATTTACGGTTAATAGGTATAATCTCTTGAAAAAACTTCATTTGAAATGACATAAATGATTTATATATTAATACACAAATTATAATGGTGGCAATTAAAATCAGGACCAGGATCCAACTTAGGGTGAAGATTATAGTCAATAATCCAGCTATGGTGATAATATTTTTTAATACAGCAGCTATACTATTGATAATACTTTGTAAAGCGCCTTGATTATTAGATGCAAATACCGCCCTTTCCTTTAAATCTAGATAATAGGGGTTCTCCAAATAATTAAAATCTACATTCATAATCTTCTCAGCCATAGTCTGGCTAAATTTCTCTTGCATATATATTTTTTTAACATCCATATATTTTTTTGTAGTATTAGTTAAAAAGGAGAAGAATAGATTTGATAATACTATTAATGAACCATAGAACATTAATTTTTCAATATTCATTGTGCCTGTAAGTTCATCTACTAGGAATTTAGGGAATATTACATTAGAGAAAATATGGAAACTAGAAAAAAGGGTATCCAGGATCAAAAGTATAATGTAAGAAGGAGAAATTCTCCATGCAATAGTAAAAAACATTTTAAGCTTTTTGATATTGTTCAACGCCTATACCTCCTTCATTATAGTACTTTCCTTGAACTGTGAACATTTCATAATAAGCACCCTTTTTATTAAGGAGCTCTACATGATTTCCGTACTCTCTAAGCCCATCTTTATCAAATAGTGCTATCTTGTCACAGAACTTGGTAGAGGCTAATCTATGGGATATATAGAGGGCAGTTTTTCCTCTTACAAGCTCACTAAAATTCTCATATATCTCTGCTTCAGCTAGAGCATCTAAAGCTGCTGTTGGTTCATCCATTATAACCATATTGCTATCTTTATATAGAGCTCGTGCAATAGCAAGTTTTTGACTTTCACCACCGGAGAATTCCAATCCATCTTCTTCTATTACCTTCAGCATCATCTGATTTAAACCCTTAGATAATCCTCTTACCTTACTTCCTAGACCTACTTTATCTAAAGCCGTCATAATACGATTTTCATCTATATTATCAGAAGAACAGGCCACATTTTCTCCAATATTAAAGGCCATAATATTTATATCTTGAAATACTACAGAGAACATGGAGTATAGGGCCTTTTTACTAAATTCTTTTATAGGGATATTGTTAATAAGTATCTCCCCATCTGTAACATCAAACAATCCAGTCATTAGTTTTACAATAGTACTTTTACCGGCTCCGTTTATACCGACTATTGCAAGGTGTTCTCCTTTGTTTATCTTAAAGTTTAAATTTCTAAAGATATACTTTTCTGTATTTGGATACTTAAAGCTAACATTTCTAAACTCTATTTCTAGTGTATCTCCTTGTATAGGGCCTAAAGTACCGCCCTTTTCCCCTAGATCCATATCCATAAATTCATAGAAGTCTTGAACATACTGACCTTCATTTAGGATAAAGGATATATTATCTGCTAAGGTTTTCATTAGAATAGACAAGTTAGTGATAGCAGCGATATACATAGAAAAATCTGCAATACTCATTCCATTGAAGCCTTTATAGATTAATATGCCATAGGTAAGACCATTACTTATTAGAAGGGTAGCTAATCCAATAAAGCCTAGGAGGTATTCTCTATTTTTTATCAATCTATGAAGACTTACATAAGAGTCAATTTCTTTGTTATAGTTTTCCAAAATTCTCTTCTTTAAGTTATAGATTCTAATATCCTTTCCATAAGCAAAATCATGGGTTGTTTTATAATAGTATCTTTTTCTTCTTTCTGCATGGGCTAGCTTATCCTTTATGGAATATTGATACTTATGCACCTTTTTATTAATCCACAGGGTGATAAATATGTTGAGTATTAGTCCAGCTAGAATCCAAATATTAAGGTAACCTATAAAAATCGCTAAAGCAAATATTGTAATGAATACTGAAGGAGTCTCAAATAGCTTATGGTAGATTCCCTCGATACCATTTACATTGCTACTGGCTGCGTCCATTGCTCTGCTATTCTCTTCCATAAAGGTGGCATCTTCAACATTTTTGTAGTCCATGCTGACTATTTTATCGAAAATATCTCTAATATAATCGATTCTTAATTTAGTAATCTTAGGGTAGGCTAAATCATGTACATATGTGCGAAGATAACCCAAAATACCTGTTAAGATGAAATAGCCTAAGATTATTGATAGAACTCTTCCACTACTAGCCATATCACCTAAGGATAGTTCACTTATAAGAAACTTGGGTAATACTATTGCAAAGAAAGGATAAATAGATGCAGCTATTGTGTAAATAATAAAGTATAAGTAAATCATCTTGTTGTGATAGCTAATATTTTTTAATAATCTTCTTAGCATTTGGCTGAAGGAAACTTTCAAGTTTTTCCGCATATAGATCACTCCTAAAATAATTTATTTGAAACTAAGTTTTTAATAGATTCTCCCAAATCTTCAACCTTTTCTTTATTTGTTTCGTAAAATATTTTTCTAGAGTTTATAGCATCAACTGTAATGGATACAAGCATAGAGTTAAGTAATATTTGTATATGATGGGATATGGTTGAAGGTGTTAGATCTAGAGCCTCGGCTATTTCCTGTAAATACATTTTCTTATTAGCTAATAACCCAATTATCCTTAGTCTAGTAGGATCACTTATTGCCTTTAGGTCAGATAGAATTTGAGCGTTATTGAACTTGTTTTTCTTAGATAGCTTGACTAGGTCCTCTATATAGATTCCTATATAGGAAATCATTCTATTATCATGGGATTCCATCATTGTAATTTGATTGAAATTGAAAATTGAAAAATAATACTCTGTATTATCAGCTATATCTAAACTAAAGCCCAGGCTTTTACTAAAGAAATTTTCCATATCCCCATACTTAGATGCGGAAGCAATAGATTGATTTAGATCCTCTTCAATAAGGTAATAATTTTCTTTTAATATAGGAATACATTCCTTTAGTAGCTCAGCCATATCTTCTAAAACCTTATAACGGTTGTTATATAGGTTAATCAAGATTAGTTTAGTTTTGTCATCAAAATCAACTTCTTCTAGATAATTTAGCAAGCTAGCCATATTGTCAATCTGAATTTCTGTATCCTTAGGTGTAATTAGATGGTCATCTAATAAGGATACAAGGGCTTTATTTAGCAGTTTATCTATTTCTTCATGATTTCCATTTAGAGATGAAGGATCATCAAGGGAAAAAGTAAGGAATCCAGCTATTGTAGTGATAAGGTTATCTATATTTGTAATTTGGAAGTATTTTTCCAAATCAGGATACTTATTATAAACAGTCATAATTTGAGGCATGACAGATTCTTTATAGGTCTTGTATTTTTGGAAGTAAACTTCCAATTCATCCTTAGTCATTCCAAGTTTATCTTTTCTTTCCTTATCATTATTTTTATCAATAGGGTAGTAGATACTAGCAATACAGGATGCAGCCTCGTATACCCAGTTAGGTTCCTTATGAATAATGGCCGTCATAGAATCATCTCCTTATATATTTACCATTATATTACTATATAATTAGATATATGCCAAATGTATTATATGAATATCTCATATATTTTATGAATATAGTAAATAAAAGTTATCTTAAGAGAAGGGTGACCTATCATATAAATATTGCCTTTTATAAAAAATGTCATTCCGAGTGAAGCGAGGAATCTTAAGACCTAAAAGAAAGATCCTTCGTCGCTAGGCTCCTCCCGACTTTTTCACCTAAAACTTAAATATCAAACTTTCTAACCTTGTAACTACAAATAGTACAAGGAATATTTTTTGTCAATTTTAAATCTTTTTGCTGTTATTCTATGCAATTCTATGGTCTAATATGGTTAGGTGATGATTATGTTCTTAAAAAAAGATAGAAGGCCTAACGGAAGGCTATACCTCTCAATTGTAGAAGGTTATAGGGATCCAATTACTAAGAAGAGTAAGCAAAGGAAAGTTAAAAGTTTTGGTTTTTTGGATGAATTAGAAAAGGAATATGATGATCCTATTTCTTATTTTTCTAATTTAGCCAAGGAGATGACTGAGGAAGCGAATAGCAAGCTATCTTCTCTTGATTTTAGTTTTTCTCCTAATGAAACTATTGATTCTACTGCAGTTTTAAGAAAGAATCTTGGTTTTGCTGTTTTATCATATTTTTATCATGAGTTAGATATTGATGAGTTTTTTATTAATAGACAGAGGAATTTAAACATTAAATATTCTCTTAATAATATTCTCCAAATGCTTATTTATTCAAGGGTTTTACATCCTAGTTCTAAAAAGAATTCTTATGAGAATATGGATAGATATTTTTTGGATTACAACTTTAAGATTAATGATGTTTATAGGGCCCTAGATTATTTCTATAAGTACAAGAATGACTTACTTCTTCATATCCATGAGATGGTTAGAATGAATTATGGGAGGGATACTTCTAGGGTTTATTATGATGTTACTAATTATTATTTTGAAATTAAGGAAGCTGATGATTTTAGAGAGAAGGGTGTTTCTAAGGAACATAGGACAACCCCTATTGTTCAAATGGGTCTTTTAATGGATAACTCTGGTCTTCCGATTACCTACAAGTTATTTGAGGGTAATACTAATGATTCTACTACTTTAATGCCTGTTCTACATGAATTAAAGGATGAGTATAATTTTGGTCGGGTTATTGTTGTTGCTGACAAGGGAATGAATACTGGTGAGAATATTGATTACAATATTATTAATAAAAATGGTTATATTTATTCCCAGACTGTAAGGGGTGGCAGTAAGGAATTAAAGGATTATGTTCTATCTGATGATGGCTATTCTACTTCTTCCGATGGTTTTAAGATTAAGTCTAGGATTGTTACTACTAAAATTTGGATAGAGAATGATAAGGGTAAAAGAGTCCAGGTTGATATTGACCAAAAACAAGTTGCTTTTTATAGCCCTGATTATGATAAAAGGGCTAAATATGAACGAGAAAAAGCTGTTCTAAAAGCTGAAAAATTAATTTCTTATTCTAAAAATGGAAAGATTTCATCCAATGGAGCTACTAGGTACATTGAATCTATTCCTTGTGATAAAAAAACAGGGGAAATTTATGATAAATCATCAAATGCTCATTTTATCAATGAAGATAAGATAACAGAGGAAGAAAAATATGATGGTTATTACGTAATTGTAACAAGTGAACTAAAGATGTCAAATGAAGATATTTTAAACGCTTACAGAAGTTTATGGAAGATTGAGGAAACCTTTAAAATTACCAAATCTGAACTGGAAACAAGGCCAGTGCATGTATCATTAAGAGAGCATATTGAAGGACATTTTTTAACCTGCTTTGTATCACTTTTGTTATTAAGACTTATTGAAAACCAAGTAGAACACAGATATTCAACAAAAAAATTAATAGATACGATGATAAATATTAGTGGAACATATGTAGATAAAAATTATTATATGTTTGATTATTACGATGAAATAGTTGAAGAGCTAGGAAAGGCTGCAAACATTGATTTTTCAAGAAGATTCATGACCTTGGGGGAGATAAAAAATATTATATCTTATGTGAAAAAATGATTTGAAATTCAAGCTATAGTACAACAACTTTATGATTGAATTAGAAACCCTGTAACCTTGGCGTGCCCAGGATTACAGGGTAATTTTTTTGCGTTTTGGTGAAAAAGTCAAGTGAAGCGAGGAATCTTAAGACCTAAAAGAAAGATCCTTCGTCGCTAGGCTCCTCAGGATGACAACATCGCTGCTTCGCATTTATCTACTAATGTTCATCTATAGTGTGTAATTCACTCCTAATTTTATCAACTAAATTTATCCACTTTTCTCCCAAATATCCCCTAACATCCAATGTCATCTGTCAAATGCCTTATTTTCAAGGGTCAAAAAAGGGTGTTTTCCCACCGATTTTCGACCCAAATTTCGTCTCTTAACCACTATATGTTGTGGTCAGCTTCTACTTTTTTCCCTCTGAACCACAATACGTCATCAGAATTATACTCTCAACATGCGTGGTCCAGGGGAACATATCTACAGGCTGAACCATTTGAACTGAATAAGTATCTGCCAGCTCTTTAAGGTCGCGGGCCAGTGTCGCAGGATTGCAGCTTACATAGAGCAGCCAGGAGGGACCGTGATCGGCTAAGACCGAAAGAAGCTCCGGTTCGAGACCCTTGCGCGGCGGATCCACAATCACCAGTGTCCGGGCAGAGTCGGCCTCTTTTATGCAGTTCAGGCTGGTTTCTGCTGCAGCATGCACGAAGTCATAATCTGCTTCATCGAAATCGTTGAGCCTTGCATTTTCATTGGCATCGGCG
>JAAZDF010000210.1 GCA_012512905.1 Clostridium sp. | reverse complement strand
TAAGTGTCTGTTGAAGAAAATGTAAAGGCAAGAGAGTATAATACTCTAAGTGAAAAAATACTTATAATATTTGAAGAAGCAAATAAGAATATTACAGATTTAGGATACAAATTTATGGGGGATATCTTTAAATTTATTCTTTCAAGCCCTTTAGGTTACTCAATAGAAAATTCCAGGTATCCTTATAATGCAATAGAAAGAGCTGTAGCAGAAGGAATAAAAAAAGGTGAATTTAAAAAGAATGTAAATCCTTTAAAAGCTTCCCATGATTTTATGAAAATTGGAAGAGGTACAGTATTTGATTGGTGCTTATATGAAGGAGAATACGATCTTATATCAGAAACAGAAGAGCTTGTAAAAGCATATTTAGACTATATTAAGGAAGACTAAGGATAAATGAACCTCCCCTACTGAGTGCAGTAGCGCACAGAAGGGGTACTCTTTTTAAGATGGATAGATTTTAAAAAGGATGTTTTCATAAAAGGTAGTTTTAAAATTTCAAGGAAAACCTACGGGTTAACTTATCTTTAGTTAGAAAGGAATAAAAATGAATATTATAAATGTGGAAAACATATCTAAAAATTATGGCATTAAAACTTTACTTGAGGATATTAGTTTTACAGTAGATAGCAGCGATAAAATTGGAATTATAGGTAATAATGGTACTGGAAAAACAACTCTTTTAAGGTTAATAACAGGATCTGAGTCTCCAGATAAGGGAAGAGTTATTAGAAGCTCTGGTCTTAGACTTGAGTATTTAAAGCAAGATATAGATTTCGATTTAGAAGCTACTGTAAATGAAGAAGTATTTAAAGGCGACTCTGAAAATATGATAGCTCTTAGAAAGTACGAAAAAGCTATAAAAAATAAAAATATAACAGATGAAGAAATGATTGAAATCACAATGGAAATGGATAAGCTGAACGCTTGGAACCTTCAAAGTGAAGCCAAAAATATTTTGACAAGACTTGGAATTACAGATTTTGAAGCTAAAATAGGCACATTATCTGGTGGCCAAAGGAAAAGAGTATCTCTTGCAAGCGCTCTTATTAACCCATCTGATGTATTAATTTTAGATGAACCTACAAATCATTTAGATAATGAAACTATAGATTGGCTTGAGGAATATCTTAAAGGCATAAATAACGCCCTTATAATGATTACTCATGATAGGTATTTTTTAGATAGGGTTGTAAACCAAATAATAGAAATAGATAACAATAAAATATACATTTACAATGGAAATTACAACTATTATTTAAATAAAAAAGTTGAAATAGATGAAATTGAAAGCAAAATTGAGTCAAAGAAAAACCAATTGCTTAAAAAAGAACTGGCATGGATGAAAAAAGGTGCTAAGGCAAGATCAACAAAGCAAAAAGCAAGAATAGGAAGATTTAATAAACTTCAAGAGGAAAGCGGAAAAGAATTTACTGAGGAAATGGATATATCAATAGAAAGTACTAGGCTTGGTAAAAAAGTTATAGAAATAAATAGTGCCTCTAAGTCTTATAGTGAAAAAAAACTTTTTAAAGATTTTAATTATATAGTCCAAAGAGATGACAGGGTTGGAATACTTGGGGAAAATGGAACTGGAAAAACAACTCTTTTAAAGATAATAGCCAAGATAATAGAGCCAGATAAGGGAGAAGTTATATACGGCGAAACAGTTAAAATTGGATATTTCTCTCAAGAAACAAGTCATATAGATGATAATATTAGGGTAATTGAATATATAAAAGAAGCTGCAGAAATACTTAAAACTGGAGATGGAACAAGTATATCAGCCTCTCAAATGCTAGAGAGATTTTTATTTACAAAAGAAGCCCAGTGGTCCTTAATCGGAAAACTCTCTGGTGGAGAAAAAAGAAGACTCCACCTTCTTAGAGTACTAATGGAATCTCCAAATGTTTTACTTCTTGATGAGCCTACAAATGATTTAGACATTAATACATTGACTATACTTGAGGATTACCTTGAAGATTTTAACGGAGCTTTGATTACTGTGTCTCATGATAGGTATTTTTTGGATAAAACTGTTGATAGTATATTTGTTTTTGAAGAAGATGGAATTAATAAATATAACTACAATTATAGTGAATATATAGATTATAAAGAGTCTTTGGAGGATGAGAAGGATACTCAAGCTGATGATATAAAAGATGATAAATCAGATGAGAGTTCTATAGATGATCATATCCAAAGAACTAGGGAAAGAGACTTAAAATTCACCTTTAATGAAAAAAGAGAATATGAAGGGATAGAAGATATAATTTTTTCTTTGGAGGAAAAATTAGAGGCTTTAAACAAAAAGATTCAGGAAAATCCAACAGACTATGTTTTAATAAATGCTTTACTTGAAGAGAAAAAAGAAATAGAAGCTTCCCTTAACACGAAAATGAAAAGATGGGTTTATCTTGAAGAACTTAGTGAGAAAATAGAGAAAAGAAAAAACCAAGAGTAAATTCTTAAGTTTAGAAGCTTGGTATTAATAAATATGGGGATAATGACTTTAAATAAATAATTAACCTAGGAAAGCTAAATAAAAGGATTTAAAAATAAATAAAACTAAAGCTAATATGGCTACTTTGAATTATAAGGAGCCATGTTAGCTTTTTTAAATGTTTTTCCATCCTCTAACTAGTAGTAAATGAAATGAAAAGTATAACTGAAAACACTGGTCGGCGTTAGTAAAATCTATTTCAAATAACTCTTTTATTCTATTTATTCTGTAAATAACTGTATTCCTATGAATAAAAAGTAACTTTGAAACCTTAGCTGGACTTTGAGATTCAGCAAGGTAGGTTTTCAAAGTATTTGCATAATCAGTATTATTATTTTTATCATAATTCAGTATATCCATTATTTTATGAGAGATATAACTATTAGACCAATTAATAAATGGGTTAACATCAATTAAAAATCTTTTAAATTTGTAATCATCATAAAAATAAATCTTTTGATCTGAGGTTAGGCTATTTATATATGAAAATAGGGTCTTTACATGATTAAAATGTTGTTCTGTGGCTAAGATATGATAAAAAGGATCGCTAATTGCAAAAACTATATCTTCATTTAAAAATGCATTTTCTATATATTCCAGGAAAATATGAGTATCAATAGAATTTTTATTAAAGCCAATCATAATAATAAGCTTGGTTTTTTCTTTGTGTATCCATAGTCCTAAGCCAGAGTCTTTTGTCATGCTTTTTATTTTTTTTATAGTTGACTTCAAGTTAGAGGAGTTTACTGGGATTCCGATTATACGAAAGCTTGTAAACCTATTAAATGAATAGTTACTTGAAAAAGCATTTAAATCATTGATAGTATTAAATTTTCTATATAAAAGTTTCTCGAAGATTTCATTTTCATTAATTGTTGATTTAGGAAGGCTTGGGGTTGCATTTTTTATTATACTAAAAAGTGATAAGGCTCTTCCGATTTCCTTTAGCTTTTCTTTATCTATGTGTTCAAGATCAATATTATCCCTTGGGATTATAATATTACCAATTGGTTTATCCAGATAATAAACTCTGCTCACTAAGAGCTTATGATTTGCATCTGTTTTTATTATAAAAGGCTCATTTAAAGACTTATTATCTTTTACAGGACTATCATATAAAAGCTGATCTATCTCATATTTTAGGGTGTTTAAGTTTTCTTCGCTTAGGGCTGTATGATTATAAACTTTGTCAGAATAGCTTTTAGATACAAAAAATCTGTCAGAAAAATGGTCGGAATACAAGATATGGCAGCCAAGAATTTCTTCTCCTAGCTTAAGTATTTCTTTTATATCGTTTTCTTTTGTAAGTAGGTCTAAAAGCCTCTCACTGATTTTCTCTTTAGCACTGTATAATTTCAAATTTCCACCTCATATAAATTTTTATTATTCATGATAATTAAAACAAAATATTATATTTGTTCTCATTTTTATATAGTAAATCCATTATATATTAGATTGTACTTAGAGTACAAATAAAATGAAAATCTTTAGTATGTTTATATATTATAAAAAGCCATAATGAATGTTACAATTATAACGAAGTTAAAAGTTAAGTGAAATTCGTAAAATAGTAAAATAGTAAAATTTATTTAAAAAAGGAGTAGAAATGAAGAAAAGTGTAGGATTAATATTAACAGTAGTTATGTCTTTGTCAGTATTTTTTGGATGTGCAGGTAAGGATGCAGAGCTAGATGTAGAGACAGGATCAGAAATAGGGCTTGAAACAAGCACTGAATCAGATGGTCAAGCTTTTGATAATGAATATGAAGCAGATGTTATAGTTGTAGGAGCAGGAGGCGGCGGACTTGCTGCAGCTCTTGAAGCAGTAGAAGAGGGAGCTGAAAAAGTAATACTTATAGAAAAGCTAAATATGACAGGCGGAGCTTTAAATTCTACTAGTGGAAGCATATCAGGAGCTGAAACAGTTATTCAAAAGGAAGATGGACTTAATGAAGATTCTCTAGAGCTATATAAAGAAGATCTTATGAATGAAGGTTCAAAGCTTGGTGGAATACCAAATGAAGAGCTTATTGATAAGTATATAGTAGGAGCTAAAGAATCAGTAGATTGGTTATGGGAAATGGGTCTTAAAGACTATGAGTTTTCAGTAGATAAAGATGGGAATAAATCAGTATTTGCTCCAGAGCATACACTGTATTCTTATCCAAGAACTTATAAAGCAAAACCAAAAGATGAAAGCAAGTATAGGTCAGCAGTACATGAAATATTAGAAGGTTTAGTAAATAAGGAATCAAAAATAGAAATTCATTTTAATACTTTAGCAAAACATTTAGTGGCAAATGATAAGGGACAAGTACTTGAAGTTGAGGCTTACAATAGTGATTCTAAAGAAAACAATCATTATAAAGCATCAAAGGGTATTATTATGACTACAGGTGGATACTCTGCAAATCCAGAGCTTATAAATCATTTTAACTCAGATATAAATGGTGTTATAACTGGTGGCCTTGCTGGTTCAGATGGATATGGAATTTATATGATGCAAGAAGTTGGAGGATCAATTTTTGAAGAATCCATGGGATGGGTACCAACTTTTCCAATGGGACTTGAAAATCCAAAAGTAGAGGGTGTTGGAAGAATAATGACAACCAAAACTCAGTTTGCTGGTGGTATATTAGTAAATAATGAAGGAAAAAGATTTGTAAATG
>JAAZDF010000029.1 GCA_012512905.1 Clostridium sp. | reverse complement strand
TTTAGAAGAGTCTCACTTTAACCCAGGTCATTTTCCAATGCCATCTGACAAAGGATATATAAATGGGAAAAAAGTATTAGAGGTAATTGTAAAAGATGGAGTAGTTATGCACCTTGTTGACTCTTACGCAGGATTTACAATTAATATGCCTGTTAATTGTGAAATTGATGCAGAAACCAGAGTGGACTATATGGTCCAAGATAGCGCTTATCATTTACTTAGTAGTATTATATATGAAAACTTTAATGCTAGGTCTAGTTTAATATCTACAGATAATGAGAAAAGTGAAATATACGTAAATCAAGAATTAAAGCAAAGAGATATTTATAGTATAGAAAATAAATCAAATGACTATATAAAAAAAGATTACACACTTATAAAAGAAATATCAAAGGAAGAACATTTATCAAAACAGTATATAAAGATTGGTAAGTTTAAATCTATAGACTGCCCATATATACATGTAGAAACATTAAAGGAAATCCAGATAATAAAGATAAAAAAATCGGTGCATTACAATGGTGGAACAAAAATTTCTTATATAGCTGGAGAAAGACTTATTAAATTTTTAAGAGATAGGGATATAGTGATTAAAAACATTGAAAAAGAATGCGATGCATATTTAGATGAGGTTGCATTTAAAATAAGGCTTTTAAAGGAAAAAAATAATGAGTATAAAGATAAATACAAACAACTTTTAAATGAATCTTCAACTTATATAGCAAATTCTTACGGTGAGGACTTTATTATAGAAAAAACTAATTGGACTCCAGACCTTATTAAGGAAGTTGGAAGAAAATTATCTGAAAGGCATAAAGTTATAGTTTTTTACAATATAAGTAGTTTGAAAGTTTTTATATTCACAAATGAAAATATAAAAATAGATGAAATTGTAGATGGTAAAAAAGCTTTTAGTAAAGAGAAAAATTACCTAAGCAAAATACTTAATTTAAATTATGCAGAAATTAGTTTTCGAAATTCTTTAGAATTAAAAAGATTTGTGAGTAGTATTTATGATAAAATATTAAAGTATAGTAAAAAATAAAAAAGGTGATCAAGTGGAAATTTATTTAGATAATGCAGCAACAACGAAAATTTCAAAAAATGTAATAAAGAAAATCAGCTACCAATTAGAAAATACCTATGGTAATTCAAGTTCGATTCATAGTCTTGGTAGAGATGCAGAAACAAAATTAAATGATTCAAGAGATATATTAAAGAGTGTAATTAATGGTAAAGATGGAAAGATTGTATTTAATTCAGGTGCTACAGAAGGGAACAATCAGGTAATAAAAAATTATATAAAAGAAGGCGCCCATTTTATAACTACAGATGTAGAGCATGCTAGTGTTCTGGCATCTATGAAATATGCAGAAAGTAAAGGTGTTAAAGTTACTTACCTGTCTGTGGATAACAATGGAGACCTAAATTTAAAGGAATTAAATGATAGCATAACAAAAGATACATCTCTTATATCCATAATGATGGTAAATAATGAGCAAGGAACAATTAATCCGATAAAGAAAATTAGTGAGATAATTAAAGAAAATTCAAATAGAGCGAAATTACATGTGGATGCCGTTCAAGGTTTTTTAAAAATTCCAGTAGATGTAAAAGACATGGGTATAGATTATCTGACAGCATCGTCTCATAAAGTACACGGACCTAAGGGTGTAGGTTTTTTATATATAAATGAGAATTTAATATTAGATCCACTTATTCATGGTACAAATCATGAGTTCAAGATGAGAGCAGGCACAGTAAATGTTCCGTCAATAGTTGGTTTTTCAGAGGCCATAAAAGAAAATAGTACAAATATTGAAGAAAACTATGAAAAAGTATTAAAATTAAAAAACAGATTAATAAAAAATTTAGAACAAGTTAAGGGTTTTAAGTTAAACTCAACTAGTAAAGAAAGCTCACCATATATAGTAAACATATCTTTTGAGCATATACAATCAGAAGTTATGTTAAATTATTTAAGTGAAAAAGGAATATATATATCCATTGGATCTGCTTGCACGTCAAAGGATTCAAAGGATAGTCATGTCTTACAAGCAATGAATATACCTAAAGAGTATTTAAAAGGAAGTATGAGAATTAGCTTTAGTGACACAAGTACAATTAACGAAATAGATATAGCTTCAGACAAAATAATAGAAGGCATTAAATTTTTTGGGAGGTAATTAGGTGGATTTATTACTTATAAAATCATCACCCGAAATATTCTTAAAGGGTCTTAACAGAGGATATTTTGAAAGAATATTAAAAGAGAACATAAGAAAAGTACTCAAAGATGAGGAGTACACATTTTACATAGATCAAAGTAGATGGTTTATCAAAACTGAAAATATAGAAACAGTTAAAGAAAAAGTGAAGAAGGTTTTTGGAGTTTATGAAATTGCCCATGTTAAACAAACAATAAATGATTATGATAGTATAAAAGAATTAGCCCTTGAGGCTATCAGGCTCTATGATAAGAACACAACTTTTAAGGTAGTTACCAAAAGAGCAAATAAAACTTTTCCATTAACTTCTATGGAAGTTTCGAGAAAGGTTGGAGGATATATATTAGAAAATACATCCGGTTATACAGTTGATGTTAAAAAACCAGATTTATTTTTGGAAATTGAAATTAGACAAGAATCATATATTTACTTTACAAAAGAAAAAGCAGTAGGCGGCATGCCCTACGGAGTAAATTCAAAAACTATGCTAATGCTTAGTGGAGGAATTGATTCTCCTGTAGCGGGTTATTTAATGGCAAGAAGAGGAATAGAAACTCATGGTATATATTTTCACAGCCATCCCTATACGTCAGAAAAAGCTAAAGATAAGGTAATAGATTTAGCTAAAATATTAACTGGCTATACAGGAGAGTTTCATCTTCATATTATTCCATTTACTGAGATACAAATGGAAATAATGGAAAAATGTCCTGAAGATGAATTAACGATAATAATGAGACGGTTTATGGCTAGGTGCGCAGAAGAGTTAAGTAATAGACTTGGTATACAAAGCTTGGCTACAGGAGAAAGTATAGGACAAGTTGCATCCCAGACCATGGAATCCCTTCTAGTTACAGATGATGCCGTAGACATGACAATATTTAGGCCTCTAGTAACTATGGATAAACTTGATATAATGGATATAGCAAGAGAGATTGGGACATATAAGACATCGATACTACCTTTTGAGGATTGTTGCACAATTTTTGTACCGAAACATCCTGTGACAAGACCAAGAACATATATTATAAGAAAAAGCGAAAGTGTTCTTAATATAAAAGATTTAGTGAAAAAAGCTGTAGATAATAAAGAGGAGATAATTTTATAATGGAAGATTTACTTAAGGACAAGAAGGAACATGGATTCGAAGAATATACTAATAATTTACTTGAGCAAAATGAAATCTCTTGTCCAAAAAAGGAAACCGATAATGGATGTTGTGCTAGTAAAAGCGAAGGGATACTAATACAAAAAAACAATTAGGAGTTAAAAATGAGAGATGTAAGTATATTTAGTAGTAAATATCAAAAAAAGCAAAGAAGAAAAAAAATAATTAAAAGAATTTTCTTAGTTATAATTTTATTAGTTGTTTTGTTTTTTGTTTTTAGAAATCCAATATTAGATAAAATTAATAAGGTTAAATCTGATATAAACAAAGAAAATCACAACAAGCAAGAAACTCTTGTTCCGGAAACTAGTTTTGAAGAGGAGCCAGATCAAACTCCTGAAACAGAAGTTGAAGAAGAAGAAGAACTTTATAATACCTTTAAAACTTCTTTTGATGAAGAAATTAAAGTGATATATAAAGAAGAAAATGGAGAAAAATTGTATGAAGAAGTTCTTGATAGTAGCGCTATAGAATCAGATATATCGCCATCAAAGAAAGCTGTAATTATACTGGAAAAAGATAGCCAGGACCTATTTTATATGGATATTGATGGGAATGTTACAGATATAACTTATAAAACTTATGTAAGTTCTAAGGGCTACAGGGAAAGTAAAGAAAGTATCTTAAATAGACTGGAAGGTTTTATATGGTCAAGAAATCCAAAGTTTTTAGATGATGACACAGTAGTATATCTGTCAAGCTTACCTTGGTTTGATGAGAGGCAGTTTTTATATGTTGTTGAGTTAGATCCGTTAAATCACTATAATTATCAGAATGTAAAGGGTGTAAATATTAATCTTTTAGAGCTAACTGAAGAAGGACTACAATATGAAGTAGCCGGGAAAAAATATTATTTAACAGAGGATTTTAAAATTAAAGCAGAGTAAAACAGAAAAGGTTTATATGTTTTAATTTGAATAAATAATAATATATGTACAAATCTCATATAAAAAATAGATATAAAGATTACTAGTGTGCTTACTAATATTTTTATGTCTATTTTAAAGCGTTTATCCTATAAATGAAATAGCTTTTTTTGCACTTTGTAGTGGGCAGAAGGATAGGTGAGTCTTACTTAAATAAGATAGTTTAATTAATCAAAAAAGTTATAATAAGCTAGTCTAGTTGAAATTTGAGTGCATAATAAATTCGAACTTTTATTATTATGAGGGTCAATAAAAATATAAATAATGTCTTATCTTTTTGTTATATTAGTAATACATTGAAAATAAGACTTATATCATTTATAATAGTATAGTATTTTAGAAACGTCCCAAGATAGGGTTTAGGAGGAAATTGTTAATGAATGTTAATGTAGATAGAATTGATTCAAAAAGTATAAAATTAGAGATAACTGTAGGTGCCGATGAAGTAAAAAAGGCAATAAGAAAATCTTATGAGAAGAATGTAAAAGATTTGAATATACAAGGCTTTAGAAAAGGTAAAGCTCCGATGAGTATAGTTAAAAGACAATACGGGGTAGAGTTCCTTTATGAAGATGCTAGTAACTTTTTACTAAATGACTCTTATGGTCCTGCATTAGATGAAAGCGAAGTAAATCCAATTGATTATCCAAATATTGATATAGTTCAACTAGAAGAAGGTAAAGACTTTATATATACAGCAACTGTAGAAGTATATCCAGAGTTTGACTTGCCAGAGTATAAAGGCCTTGAAGTTGTAAAACCAAATTATTCTTTAGAAGATGAAGATATTGAAAATGAACTAAAAGCACTTCAAACACAAAACGAAAGAATTGAAGTTAAAGATGAGGATGGCAAGATTGAAGATGGCGATATAGCTGTTATTAATTTTGTTGGTAAAATTGATGGTGAGGAATTTGAAGGTGGAAGCGGAGAAAGCTTTGAACTTACAATTGGTTCTAAATCATTTATAGGAAATTTTGAAGATCAACTTATAGGTCTTAAATCTGGAGACAAAAAAACAGTAACTGTGACTTTCCCAGAAGACTACGGAATGGAAGAACTTCAAAATAAAGAAGCTGATTTTGATGTAGAAGTTTTAGAAATTAAAGTAAAAGAATTGCCAAAACTTGACGATGAGTTTGCTTCAGAAGTATCAGAGTTTGAAACTCTAGAAGAATTAAAAGCTAGTATTAAAGATGGACTTGAAAAATCAAATAAAGAAAGAGAAGAAATTGAGTTAAATAATAATTTGATTCATGCACTTTCTGAAAAAACAGAAATTGATATTCCAAATGCATTAATTGAAGATTCTTTAAATCGTTTAGTTCAAGATTTTGAGCAAAGACTTACTAGCCAAGGTATGAATAAAGAACTTTACCTGCAAATGACAGGACAAGATGAGGATAGTATAAGAGAAATGTTCAAAGAAAATGCTGAAAATCAAGTAACTGGTGATCTTATAATAAATGCCATTATAGAAAAAGAAGAAATTTCGCCTAGTGAAGAAGAGATGGAAGCAAAAGCAGATGAAATTTCAAAAATGTATGGAGAAGAAAACGAAGAAATAAAAGAAATGCTATTAAACGCTAATAAAGCAATGCTTGAACGTGAAATAAGCACATTAAAAGCTTTAGAAGTTCTTAAAGAATCTGCAGTTTTTGTAGAAGCTAAAGAAGAAATAGATGAAGAAGCTAATGAAGAAGCTAATGAAGAAGTGAAGGAAGAATCTGACGATAAATAGTAAATTTCAGAAATAATTTAAATTAATAATTGCCAGAGAGAGTATTTTCTCTGGCTACTATATTATTATAGTGAACTAACCTTTATAGAAATATTAAGATACGGTTAAAAAAAGGATAATTTAAGTTTAATGGTGTACAATGTAATTATAAAGTTAAAAGTTAAATACAAATTAATAATTAACGTGTAATATAAACATATGGAGGTAATATTATGAGTTTAGTACCAATGGTTGTAGAACAAACAAGTAGAGGAGAAAGATCTTACGATATTTTTTCTAGACTACTTAAAGATAGAATTATAATGATTTCAGGAGAAATTAATGATACAACTTCTAATTTAGTAGTTGCTCAGCTTTTGTTTTTAGAAAGCGAAGATCCTGATAAAGATATTTATATATATATTAATAGTCCAGGAGGATCTATTACTGCAGGTATGGCAATATTTGACACAATGAATTACATAAAACCTGATGTAGCTACTATTTGCGTAGGAATGGCTGCTTCAATGGGTTCATTTTTACTTGCTGCAGGAACAAAAGGTAAAAGATTTGCTCTTCCAAATAGTGAAATTATGATACACCAACCTTTAGGTGGATTTAGAGGCCAAGCTACAGATATTGAAATTCATGCAAGAAGAATTCTTGAGATAAAGAAAAAAATGAATAAAATATTAGCAGAAAGAACAGGGCAGTCTTTAGATACAATAGAGAAAGATGTTGAGAGAGATAATTTCATGACAGCTGAAAGAGCTATTGACTATGGATTAATTGACAGTATATTAGAAAAACATATATAAGAGATTTCAAAACACATATAATAACGAGGTGAACAAATGACAAAATTTGAAGAGAAAAATAAGCTTAAATGTTCATTTTGTGGTAAAAATCAAAATGAAGTTAAAAGGCTCATAGCAGGGCCAGGAGTATATATTTGTGACGAGTGTATAGAGCTTTGCTATGATATAGTTACAGAAGAACTAGATATAAAAGAAGAAATAGATTTTGAAGATCTTCC
>JAAZDF010000209.1 GCA_012512905.1 Clostridium sp. | reverse complement strand
GATTTGTTTTTATATTTTAAAATTGTATCTTTAAGATTCATTTTCCTATTTTGTGAAAACTCTTTTGAAGTATAGTTTTTTAGGGCAAGTTCTATAGATGAAATATCTTTTGCTTTGAAGAATACTTTGTAGGTATCATTTTCCGATAAGTCTTGTTTTATGGCATAGTCTACACCATGTTTTTTTAATTCTTTCTCCATCCCCTTTAAGTCTCTAGATGATAAGGGAATATCTTTAAGTTGTAAATTCTTTTTATTTAGTTCTTTTAGACTCATTCTTCCTCTTAAAGAGTTATCTGTTTTATTTAAATAATATTTCATAGCAGTTTCAATAATATTTAAAGTTCCCTGAACTCCTGTAACAGAAATATAAACAGCTTTTTTGCCGATTTCATCAGAAAACATAGTATGCCTCCTTCTATTTAACCTCCTATTTATATAACAATTCCACAATATACTAAGATAATATTTAGATCAATAAACTTAAGTCATTAACCTTTGATGAAATTAGCAATATTTTATTTTTTATAATCATTTTTATATAAACATACCCATTTATATAAAAATATATCTACTTTAAATTAAAAATAATTTATTAATTTTATAATTAATAAATTAAGACATATTGTAATTAAATAATTTTGTAACTTTGTAATTAAACTTAAAGATGTTGATATATCAACATCTCATCCTAATTGCTTGCAACTAATAAATTAATTAATTTTATAATATATAAATTTTAATTACGATAAATTAAATAAGTGGTTTTTTTCTCGTTGATTTCTTTTAAATGATGGAATAATTAATTAGAAAGCAAGTAGTACCTTTTTTCTTTTTACACCTTATTTTTAAGTTTTACTTAAATATATTATATAATGCACTATGTAAAACTCAAAACGAGAAGATAAAAAAGGAAAGAGAGAGAAACACCTTATCCCAGTAATATCAGTGGTTACATGGATTCTTATGAGTTTATCATAATTGGCATTAAGACAAACTCATGCAGTGAAAGATTACAATTTAACACAAAGATTTGCTAGGTAGTCTTTTCCATATTTGGTCAGTCTATTTCTTGAATCTTGAGATTCGTAAAAATCAATCATTGCAAAACCAGCTTTTAGCTGCCCACCTATTTGCGATTCTAGTGTGTGACTAAATTCGTATCCATACTCTGGGTCTATTTTAATGACTCCCTCTTCTTCTAATTGTCTTGAATTAAATGGCAAATTATATTTCAAAAACAGTTCTTTTTCAGGGTAATCCCAAACAGTATCTGCATCATACATATAAATCCAGGGATTCATGTATCCCACCATTAGTAAGCCACCTTTTTTTAAGACTCTAAAGGATTCTTGCCACATGTTTTCTAAATCTTCTACATACGCATTCGATACAGGACAAAAAATAATATCAAAGCTTTCATCATCAAATGGAAATTTTTTTGTCATATCTGCTTGAACGGTAGTCATTGTTAGGCCTTCTCTATCAGCAACAAGTCGATCAGAATCAAGCTGTGCTTCAGAAAAGTCCATTATTGTTGTTTCGTAACCTTTAATAGAAAATATGGGCCCTTGTTGACCACCACCACAAGCTAGTCCTAAAAGTTTATTTCCTTTGGCTTTTTCAAACCATTCTACTGGAACAGCTTTCCCAACTGTCAGTGCGACTTCAATCGGTTTATTTTTAGCTTCCACTAATTCTTTGTGGGTTATTGGAATGGTAAAAGAATTCCCTTTATTTCTGGAAATTCTATTCCATCTTTCTTTATTAAAATCGTTATATTTTGACATTATATAGTCTCCTTTTTTCCCATATATTTTGAATTTTACTTAATTAGCATTAAGTCAAACTAGACTTTTCTAGTTTAAAAGCTATTTAGTGCATTTTATAAATATATTACCTTGATCTAATCAATTGTGAACTCTGCTGCTAAATTATATTCATCAAAATCTCCTGTGTCTCTAAAATCTAATATTTTTTTAACTATACGGTATTCACCGGTATCTAAATCTCCATAAAGCCAATTCCAATCAATTGTGAACTCTTCATTTGCCGATGGAGCTAACTCATAACCGATACCATTAAATCCGTATTCATCTATGATAATAGGTACTTGATACCAACTTCCTTTAATTTTCTTTTCAATCAGAAAGTCATCGCTATATACACATTGTTTATCAGAGTTATTCTCAAATATTACTGTTAATCCTGTTGGATAGACACTACCTTCTTTGATATTCATAGAAACACCATCAAAGTTATTGACGGTATCATATTGTGTAGGTTCCCAATCATTTACTGCTGTTGAATCTCCATTTCCATTGCTACAAGCAACTAACAAAACACTTACTAACAGTGTAAGAGCTAAAAATAGATTTCTTTTCATCAAATGTCCTCCTCTTTTTTATAGTTTGTCTTAATT
>JAAZDF010000208.1 GCA_012512905.1 Clostridium sp. | reverse complement strand
GGCATATGAGCTAGCACAACAAGGTAAGAAATTAGATGAAGTTGTAGAATATATAGAAAGCATTAAAAAAGATATAGTGTTCTATGGAACTTTAGATACATTAGAAAATGCAATAAAAGGTGGAAGAATAAATCCTATAGCAGGAAAGTTAATAAATGCACTTAATTTTAAAGTTATTATAGAAATCTCAGAAGGTATAGTTAAGCCTATCGATAAGGCGAGAGGTGAAAGTAATAGCATGAAAAAGTTATTTGAACGTGTTAAAGAAAATATAAGTGATGTAGAAAATAAAATAATAGTTATAGGACATTCTAATTGTGAAGATAAAGCTATGAAAATAGCTAAAAATATAGAAGAAAATTATTCATTTAAAAAGGTAATAATATCTAGTATAGGACCTGTTATGGGAACTTATACATCAGAAGGAGCTATATTAATAGCTACTTTATAGTATAACTTTTTATTAAGGAGTGAAATTATGGGAATAGATAGAAAATCTATTGAAGAAAAGTATAAGTGGAATATAGATGAAATGTATCAATCATCTCAAGATATGGAAGCAGATATACAAAGTGTAAAAAATCTGATAGAAGAACTGAAATCATATAAAGGTAAATTAGGTGAAAGTAAAGAAAGTTTATATAATGTTCTTAAAAAATCAGAAGAAGCATCTAGAAAACTTCAAAACTTATATGTATATACTAATATGAAAAAACATGAAGATACTAGAATAAATGAAAATCAAGGGAAAGCTACTAAGATAGATATGTTAGCAACTGATTTATCAATGGCTACATCATACATGGTTCCAGAAATAATAGCTATGGATGATAATAAATTACAAGAGTTTTTAAAAGATGAAAACTTAAAATTCTATAAAAAGCACATAGATGATATTTTAAGAGTGAAACCACATACTTTAAGTGAAAAAGAAGAAGAAATATTAGCAGCTGCTTCTGAATTAAGTGGAGTACCTGAAAATGTATATGAAATATTCTCATTTGCAGATTTAAAATTCCCAGAAATAAAAGGTGAAGATGGAGAACTTATACGAATAACTCATGGAAATTATTCAACTTTACTAAAAAGTAAAAATGAGAGAATAAGAAAAGATGCTTTTGAAGCATTATATTCTACATATGAAGAATATAAGAATACTTTTGCATCAACTTTATATGGTGGAATAAAAAGTGAGATATTCTATGCTAAAATGAGAAATTATAAATCAGCACTTGAAGGTTCATTATTCCAAGATGATATAAGTGTTGATGTATATAATAATCTTATAGCAGCTGTAGATGAAAACCTAGATACATTAAATAAGTATGTAGACATAAGAAAAAAATATTTAAATATAGATGAAATGCATATGTATGATTTATATGTTCCTATAACATCTAATTTTGATATGAAAATTACTTATGAAGAAGCTAAAGAAATAATATTAAAAGCATTAAAACCATTAGGAGAAGAATATTTATCTATAGTTCAGAAAGCATTTGATGAGAGATGGATAGATGTTTATGAAAATGAAGGTAAACAAGGTGGAGCTTACTCATGGGGAAGTTATGACTCAGCTCCATATATATTAATGAGCTACAAAGATGATTTAAATTCTTTATTTACATTAATACATGAATTAGGTCATTCTATGCATAGTTATTACTCAAGAAATAATCAAGAATATTTATATTCTTCATATAAAATATTTGTTGCAGAAGTTGCATCTACATTAAATGAATTATTACTAGTTAATTATTTATTAGAAAATTCTAATTCAAAAGAAGAAAGAATTTACCTATTAAATTATTACTTAGAACAATTTAGAACTACAGTATACAGACAAACTATGTTTGCTGAGTTTGAAAAAATAACTCATGAAACAGTTGAAAGTGGGGAACCACTAACAGCTGATGAATTTAATAAAATTTATTATGACTTAAATAAAAAATACTATGGTAAGTCATGTATAGTAGATAAGCAAATAGAATTAGAATGGGCTAGAATACCTCATTTCTACTCTAATTTCTATGTATATAAATACTCAACAGGATTCTGTGCAGCTAGTGCATTAAG
>JAAZDF010000207.1 GCA_012512905.1 Clostridium sp. | reverse complement strand
GCAATGATTTCTCAATATAAGGAAAAAGCATAAAATCAGTTTCGTACGCTACAAGTTCAATGGATTCAAGATTATATTGCACCAATCTTTCAATTAAAGAACAGCTCAAAACAGCAGTTCCACAACCTGGGTCTAAAATCCTGATATTCTTAGACCCAGGCTCAGAGGCAATATTTCCCATAAAGCTTGAAATTACAGCCGGAGTGAAAAACTGTCCTCTTTCTTTTTTATGTTCTTTAGAAACGGAAAAAGAATATTCTACTCCAAGTAAGTCTGCGAAGCTACTTGGCAACATATCAAAATCACTCCATATTTCTAATCTAGTTTGCATTTTCCAAAGTTACAAAATTGAGTTGAGTGTTAGATAACAAAATAAATATTTTGTTTCTGTTGTATTAAAAGATCACCGTATTTATCAATGTTCATATTTTAAAAATCATTCTATATATTGTTCAATCCTCCCATATAATACTTAATACAAATTTATTTTTATCTGAATAAATGCAATGTTCATAAAATTTACGCCCATAATCATAATCATTATATAATTTAAAATAGTCCTCTGCATCTATGATTTCATAATTATCCTCATATTTAAACCTGTCCTGATAAAAGTATTGACCTGCTCCTGTATTTTCAGGCACTTTAAAGCCAGGTAAAGCATCAATATACTTAAAAGGAAAATCTTCACTATATTTGAACCACTTTATTCTTGCGTTCACTGTGCAAATTATCATAATAGGATGATTACCAATAGAGCCAAATTTTAATAAAGTAGCAGTAATACTGGTCTGATACTTTGCTGCAAGCTCTTCAATAAGATTAAAAGAAAACTTCCTTTTATAGATATCTTTATTTAACCGAGAACTTGGAATAAGTAAGCTTGATGCGAAAAAGTCAGCTTCCAATTCGACCTCATTATCTGATGAAAAATTAGTGAAAGAAGGATGAGAAGGAGCTAACCCCATTTTCAATGGAATCCTATGATCATCAATTATATAATGCCCTAATTCATGCGCGAGTGTAAACCTTACTCTAGGCTCATATTTATGTTTTACTTGATTACTATTTAAATAAATATGAAACTTACCTGAACAATGTTCTAATAAACCATCAAAAGCACTTTTATAATCCTCAAAGGATATTGTAATTCCATATATTTGAGCCAATTTATACGGACATACAAATGAATCATTAAAATACTCATCTGCAATAAACTCTGCTAAATCAGATAATTCTCTTTTTTTATACTCTGGTATATCAAACTTATTTCTCATCATTTTCCGCAGCATTTCTATCAAGTTTCATCTTCTTAAGAACATCTTCAGAAATATCATTTCCTTTACGAGCTGCTCTCGCTAAATTTTCTGCCGAGCTATTAATTTCCATGTTTACTTTCTTGCAAATATTTAGACGTTTAGACTTTGAAACAAGCTCTAATGCTGTGGAAAAATAACTAGGAGTATTCTCTATTTTATTTTCCCTTTCAAAAACTTCAACTTCATCATCAGTTGAAGGGAAAAGATAACCAAGAGACCTTAATGATTTCTCAATAGAATCTTCAAAATCGTTTTTTAAAACTTCGTTTTTATCTAACATGGTTATTTTTTTTTAAAATTCTTAATGTACTCTTCGACTTTTTTTAAAGACCTTTTTTTAATTTGACGCATATTATCTGGATGAACACTCCACATATCAGCGAGTCTATCGATTTCATTACTGGGTAACTTTTTATTTCCATCCTGAAACATTAAATATGTAACTAAAATATTTCGATCTCTTTCACTCAAAGTATTTAAAGCCTTTTCTGCGAGTAAATAATTCTCTGATTCATAGTTCTCACTATCACTATCTTCGTATTTTACAAATGAAAAATCATCCGTATAATCTATTTTATCTTTTTCAACTTTTAAATCTCTGAGTAATTGTAACATTTCATTCTTCGCTATTTGTCCAAGCCACGCTTTTATTCTTTTGTCTTGTCTATCTAAAGGAATATCTTCAATCACAATAAACTGTTCTGCTTTAAAATAAACAGCTAAGAAAGTATTATTAAAAACTGTTTCGATTAATTCATCCCCATACATTTTCCAAGATCTACATACATTTTTAATAACTGTATAAAGAAAATCTTTGTATTGAGAATAAAACTCACTAAAAGCTTTATCTGCTTCTTGAGGATTATCATCTTTCATTGCCATAGAGAGAAATAATTCTGCTAAAGGCTCTTTAGTTAATGGTTTCAAAGCTCTAATCTTTGTCATATTTCTATTGTCATAATTAAGTATGATTATTCGTGACATTAATTATAAAATTGTTGTCACGGTCTTTCATATATATAGATGAACTAAATTTATATATATAATGAGCAAAACATCTACACGAGTTAGAGATGCACGTACAGGTCAATTTGTACCTGCAAAGGAGGCTACTAGAAGACCAGCCACAACAGTTACTGAAAAAATTAAAGTTGGTCCTACTAAAAAGCATCGTTAGTAATCGTCTAATTATAAAAATTAGACAAGTATTTAATCTTATAATTTTTAAAGTATGTATACAACAGGTGAGAAACCCGGAAAGGGTCACTACAAGTGCGAAAAGTGTGGAGGAGTAATTAGACTTGATGATAATTCTGATACTCTCCCTCCTTGTCCTATGTGCCATGGTACTAGATGGACAAAAATTAGGTAGCTGAAAAGACTGTTTCATAATTGAAACAGTCTTTTTTGTTTTGTTTTCTTTATAAAAACGTAAAACACTTCTATCATAGTGTGGATTATATTGATAAATATTAATCTCCTAAAATTAGAGTTAGCTAATAATTATTCATAGTTTGTTTTTACAATAAAACTAATTATAAAAAATTGAACAGAATCTATTTACAAATATATACAAAACATCAATCATTAGCTAACTCTAAAATTATAAGGTTAGAATACCCTTTTTTGTTATTTAATAGATGCAATTCATCTATAATAATTAAAATCTAATCTGTTTTAAAAGAAAGAATATTTGATATATTATCTCTCTTTTTTCAATAAATGTTACCCTTAATATTTTATTATTCCATATTAAAATATAGTTTTTCCACTCAATCTAACTTATAACCTATGATGTGAGTTCCGAACATCATTAACCAAAGTTCACTTTGCAGGGAGATCTTTGTGTACACAAAGATACATCTTGCATTGTGAATTAGACAAGATTATTACTACATTATTTAACATCAGTGGTCTGTGTAAAAAATCATCTTATATAAGATGATATGATATAAGTACAATTTAAAAACAGCAAAATTAAATGTTCCATGATAGTGTTATGTGAACCAGGTAACAAGTGAATGAAGTAACAAGGTAACCAAATAACAAGTGAATGAGGTAACATTGAAACAGTAAAAACCAGTTGATCTAAAGCTAATATATAGTAAGTCAAGAAAAACAATCAAATTGCAAAAAGTTTGAATGCTTCTAACTTTGTTATTACTGAAGATGCAATTAATAGATGATTTTTTCTATTTCATAAAGATGCTATGAACTTTTTAAAATCATCCATATCTAACGTTTCCAAATCTGTGCCACTTTCAACTTCTTTCATGGCCGCTAAAGTTTCTTCATTAGGTTCTCTATAAACAGCATCAAGGAGTAATGTTTCGACATAATTATTTACGCTTCTATTTTCTTTAGCAGCCTCCTTTTTTAATCTATCCAATAAGTCTTTTCTAAGTCGAAAAGCAGTTTGCCTTCTTTCAGTTATTTCAGTTTTCATAATAGTAACTGTTATATTTTTGTTATCTATATGCTATATACTTAGTTTTTATTGTATAACAAATGTAGCAATAATTAAATTGATAAAACCTAAAAACGAATTTTTATAAGCAAAAAGGGATTATCAAATGATTTGTAGAATGACAAATAAGACAATTCCCCACACTCCTATTGGTTGTAAATATCAGGATAAAAGGAATATTTCAGGAAAGGAGTTAAAAACTATTTTTACAACCGCAAGGGCATTAGCATTATATATTTAAACTGCTTTTAGATCACCACCAAGTCATCCTTAAAACGAGGCTGAAAGGAACTGCAAATTCCACGAAAAATTAAAATAAAGCCTTAAATCGTTTCTAAACACATAATTAATGACAGTGTCATTAATTGGTTCTTGTATTTTAATACGCAATTTTATTTTTTATCATTAAAAATAATAATTCCTTGTTTATAAACAAATAAAATTATACTTTAGTGGATGTAACTTATTTACATTATAATTATCTTATAAATAAATGGTTGAGATATTTATTTTAAAATACAATTTTATGAAAATATTTCGTTATATATTATTATTTCTAATGATCTTTTCTCTTTGCTACTGTGACAAAGATATAGAGCCTATCGAAGAAACACACAATAAAGTAATCAGTGTTTCTGTGTCCTATGTTAATAAAGCTTCTGATAAAGACACTATTCCTGACGTGGGAGCTAGGCTGTATGTATTTAATGATATTTCCATAACTGATGTAACTTCTTATAAATATATTCCAGGTGAGGGTGTATTAATACGAAAAAATGATCCAAAGATTTATTTTGACCAAGTTTATCTTATTCCTCATACAGGTGAGATATCTATTAGCTTAGACAAGGATATGGATAAAGTTCTTATTGCAGTTGAAAGTAATCATTTAAAAAAAGAGAAACGTATTGTATGGCTTTCTGAAAATCAATTAAAGTATCTTTCTCAAACTAGAATACATAAAGTTGTTTTTCTTCCTTAGCCAAATCGGAACTTCAAAATAATGAAATATCTCTTAGGGCTTTTAAAGGTTATGTGCACTTTCGGTTTATGGATTTTTGAAATTTGTTGTTACTATTATTATGCTTGTTTAAATTGTGATCTTTCTTTTCTTCTAAGAAATTCAATTAATTAGAACTGCTATAAATGGGTTGTTTGGCTTCTTAATTCGTTTATAATTCTAAAATATAATTTTCTTTTTTGATGATGAAAAATAAAAAAGGTGAAGTTAACGCCCCATTCCTTTACAATGTTTGCAGATTCGAGCATCAAAGGGCGCAAAATATCCTGTTTCTATGTCTTGAAAAATCCAAAAAACAGGCTTATCCGTTTTGTGATTTCAACTCAATTTCAGCCTTTGGACTTTCGTGAGATTTTGGATTAATCCCCTCTCTTTCAAAGTAGGATAAAGAGAAGGTAATAAAATCCTTTTTGTTATATCCTAAGCACGACAAAAACGGTTTAATCGCTCGATATCTATTGAAGAAATAGCAACCGTACTGTTTCATTTAATCACTTTTTTTCCTTTCATTTATATATATCTTCATGTATCAAAACATCCTAATACAATCGTATTTATATATTTTATTGTAGAGTATTTTAAATTTAAATCGATATCTTTCAACATAAATAGGCCTGAACAATTCATAATGCAAGATGTACTTTTGTCATGACAAAAGTGTTCTTGCAAAATAAATTTTGGTTAGTGATGCTCGGAACTCGCATCATAGGTTAAAGGGTTAAATTTGAAGAAAGAAAGAAGAAAACAAACCTCAATTATAATTTACAACAATAAATATATAACCCTCTATTTTTAATTGTGGGTGCATATGATAATAGACTTTAAGCCAATTAAAATAAAATATTACTCTGGCATTCCACAAGTCAAAACAGCATGTAATAAAGAGCATTTAAAGCATCTTACAAACAAACCTATATTGAGATCATTTCCATATCTGTCCGGAGCGGTAGCATACATCCAGGCACGCCCACTACTCATTATATCTTCATAAGACTTTCCACAATCACTGCAAGAGCGTGTCTTTTTATCGTATTTTAAAAGAAATTCTGCTTCTCTTTTTAAGAGGTATTCTCGTTGATTAGCTTTTTCAATTATTTCTCTGTGTTTTGTTGTTTCTTCGGGGGTTACTTGTTCTTCCCAATCTTTTCTTAGCGTTATTCTTTGCATAATGATTTATTTTTTATTTGCTTAGTTATTATGACTATAAGTAAAATTACAATTTTTAGCTACCATCCTATATTAATTCAGCTATAAAATTGATTATTTATTATAAAAAAACAACTTCAAATTATGCCATTGAGGATATACTTCATTTGATTCAAATAGTATCACTTCACCTTCATTTGTATTAGATCATTTTTTATATTCGAAGAAAATTAAAAATGATCTAAGTCGCGATTTTACTCTAATATCCTTATTTTTATAATTAGTATATTAGTAAGTTAGTATGTACCTGAGTGCAATTGCAAATATAGTGATATACTTATATCTCTGATAACTACATGAATAACGATATACAATTGCATGCACTTTATTGTGTGTGCAATATATTAACAGTTTGTACTGTGATAGCGTAGTGAGTTGTCGGGATTTGTAGTGATGAACCGTAGGGAGTAGGCAGTTTTGTTGTGTTGAATCATGGGGGATTAAAACTCTAACATCCTTATCTCATAATTAGTATATTAGTAAGTTAGTATGTACCTGAGTGCAATTGCAAATATAGTGATATACTTATACAACACATTATGTCTATAGAGCTGTTTTAACGCATTTATTTTAATACTTGATCATGTGTTCAAGATTAAATAGTTTCAGTCTCTATGAGGATATATATAGCATCCCTATGGAGCAAGTATTGACATTAACTTGAGGGTTTTATTTTCTTGTTTATTCTAGAAATTCCGACCGTAAGGAAAGGATATTTCTCTCTTAGATACTCTTAAGAGTATCTTAATAACTCTTAGTCTTTTCACACTATCTTGTATGTGTTTAATATATAGATGATTATATAGCTTTTATTTCACTCTAATTGCACTCAGGTACATAAAGATTGCACTCAGGTACATAAAAAGGCCATATAATTGCACTCAGGTACATAAAGATTGCACTCAGGTACATAGTTGTTTAAACACCTACTTTTTATTCTTATTCCCAATTCTTATTTAGAGTAAATATTATTTTAGGTTCCCCAGTGTTATTTGTAATAACGGTTTCATAGCTTTTTAGTAATCCTAATTTTATCATTACTTTAAAAGCTCTCTCCGTATCTTTTTTTACTTTAGCTTTACGACTTTCTCTCATCCATTTTTCAGCTAATTGATAGTGAAGCTTATCTAAATAAATCTGTGGAGTATATCGTTTACTACTAAGCTCTCTTATTAAATAATCCCTTAATCTTAAAGTTATATCTGAAACATTGTGAGAGCCATAAGCAATAGCTGTGCGTTTGTTTATGTCGTTGGGATATAGTATAAATTTACTATCTATTTGTCTTCTAAATATAGGATTCAAGATTATTATTGTTTCTGTCTTTTTATAATGTTCTATATTTCCTTTACCATAACTTAATGTGGCTTGATCAACATCTAATATTTTTCTATAAGTATCAATTTCTTTTTTTATCCATTCACCGTTCTTTGCCTTCGATGTTTCTGTATAGCGTATTAAAAATCTTTTACTACTTAGTTCTTCGAGGATTTTCCTTACATTTTCTACATCTTTTCCACCTATAGTTTCTTCTCCTTTATATTCCTTAGTTAGCTCATAAAGAGTAAAAACTAACTTTGGAGCAGGTGTTCTCTCACCTGCATATTCTATAATCTCGGGTTCTAAATTACCTGTAAAATAATCTTTATCTTTTGAATTTATTGTTTGACTGGATTTTTGTAGCATTTTACATAAAGTATCTACTAATTTAGTTTCTGATGGGGTTAATTTTATTCCTTCTATGACTTCTGAACGTTCTATCTCATGTATTTCAATATCTTTTTTTACATTTTCAGATAAGGCATCCCAGATAGAAAGTTGTTTTGCTTCGTCCTTTGGATAGCTATATTTCAACATCTGGTCCGCAAGGTGTCCAGAGCGTCTAAATTTTCCTGTTCTTTCTTTGCTTTTAGGTGTTTCTAGATTGGGTATTTTCTTTATTTCTTTCATACTTAGGCCTTTTTTCTATAGTCTTCTATATCTTCATTTGTGACTACTATAAGGACATCCTTATATTTATTAATAGGTGTTTTTTTTAGAGATAAATCCAACTCTAACGCTTTAAAAATATCTTCTCTATTTTTTAGCACTTCCAAAACATCATTTTCTTGCTCATATATTAAATTTTCCATATCTTCTAGGTATTCAAAGTAAGAAGTAAGAGGCAAATATTCTGTAAGTACATTCTTTGTAACCTGTATTAAATATTTTAGATTTTCTTTTTTAGCATTAAGCTTAGTTGTTAAGTTATTAACTACCTTCTCATCGTTTAAACTTTTGAATGGAAAAGATTTATTTTCCTTTTTTAAAACAGTAGAGTTTATATATTTGCTTTTATATGTATTGTTTTTTATAAGTACATTTAAAGCTTCTTCTTTATCTGGAAATAGATTTAGTATATCGTTTATACTCTTAGACAAAATACTTTTTATAGTTATATTTTCTATTTCTCTGATGAACTGAGTAGATAGATGAATTACTTCTGTGAAGTAACCTTCTATATAAGGTTTCATTATTGTGAAACTTTTATTAGTAGAGGTGAAAATGTTTAACAGCTCTATATCCTTTTCAGACTCAACACTTTCCCATATTTCGTTTTTCTCTTGCTGCGTTAGGAAATTTCTTTTAGTTAAATATTTTCTCTTGCTAAATTCCAGTGCGTTGGATCCTGTAGTATTAAAAAGAGCTGTATCTTCCATGAAAAGCATGATTTTTTTATTCATGCTTCCAGTTTTTAGTATCCTATTAGCTTCTCCTTGGGTCATATTATTAGAGTTATTGTGAATTCTAATATTACTTAGTATAGCAATATTACTTGGTTTACTTATTTGTTATTTCTACTTCTGTAATGTAATCTTTATAGAAGTAGAGAGCATTATTGGGGAGTATTTATGAATTTCTTTATATCTTTTTCTGTAATTAAAAGAGATCGTCCGACTCTCCTGGCTTGTAGTCTTCCAATTTTTATATAATTCCTTACTGTTTGCGGAGTTACACCTAAAGCCTTTGATACTTCAGGAATGGTATAAACTTTTATCCCTGCTATATCTACTCCTAATTTTTTTTCGTTTTTCTCCATTTTGTTACTTATTAGGTATTGGTTTTATTTTCCCATTTTCTTGTTCGTACTTTTCAATAAATTCATAGAAAGATTCTTCTACGACTTCTTTTATCATTTTACGCTCCCAATAAGCTATAGCTTTTATCTTATCTACTGTATCCTCTTTCATAACAAAAGTAGCTCGGGTTTCATTTTCTTTGGTTCCCTCTTGTGAGCTTTTATTTATTTTTCTTGTAGAGGTTTTAGGTCTTCCAACTTTAGGTTTATCTTCATCTCTTATTAGAGAGCTTAATCCCCCTAGAAAATCTTTTTTACTCATAGCTGTTTATTTATATTATTATGTTTACTGTGTTTATTCAACTTTTTTTATTTACTCCGTAATATTTCTTTACTTAATGCTAAGTAATCCTCTGCTCCATAGCTTTTAGGGTTATATCTAAATATGTCCATTCCTTTAGCCGGGGCTTCTGCTAAAGCTACATTATCTCGAATTTTTGTTACTAATAAATTATCTTTAAAGTAATTTTCAATTGTTGTGACAACGTCTCTATTTAATATTTTTCTGTTATCGTATTGAGTAATAAACACACCTCCTATTTTTAAATCTCTATTTAATCTTTTCTTAATCTTTTCTATTACTTCCATGAGTTTAGTTAATCCCTGTAATGCTAAATATTGTGCCTGTAAGGGTATCAATATTTCATCTGATGCAGTAAAGGAATTTATTGTAAGTAAGCCTAATGATGGAGGATTATCTATGATAATAAAGTCATAAGAAGCTTTTAGTGGTTCTAATATTTCTTTTAAAATATATTCTCTTCCTGCTTCTCCTGCTAATTCAATTTCTGCACCTGATAGATCGAGCGTAGAAGGAATTAAATCCATTCCTTTGAGTATTTCTATAGGTTGAAGTTTATATTCCCCTCTAAGAGCTCCATAAATGTTTTTTAAAGGTTCTGTTATTGCTAGACTCTGACTTAGGTTTGCTTGGGGATCTAAATCGATAAGTAATACTTTTTGATTTAATTCTCTTAATCCAGCTCCTAAATTTATAGCAGAAGTGGTTTTACCTACTCCTCCTTTATGATTGCTTATGCTTAATATTTTACTCATACTTGATGTTATTTAGATTACTATGTTTACTAATATTATTTATATTATTAGTATTACTTGAAAGGATCGTTTTGAAAAACTGAACTATTCTTTATGGTTCCTTTATTTCCGTTCCATTCTAGTAATTCAGTTAGACCTATTCGACCTCCTCTATTTTTGAGTATTTCAGTATAAAGTGTATCTGGTCGATTTAGACCTTTTGCAGCTATTTCATTAAGTTCCCCATCACCTCCAGTAATTTTATGATTATTGTTCCAGAAACCAATTATAAGATTAGCTATTCTTTCTATATCACCTGCTTCTCCTATTTGTGTTGGATGAAGATGCAGTTGATTTAATACTTTTCTATTAAATTGAGCTCCCAGAATGATAGGTAACCCTGTTTCTACTGCTACATCTTTTAAAGCTATGCATATTTCTTTTATTTCTTCTTGTCTTGAGTATGTTTTATATTTGCCCTGTGGGAGATTTAAAAGTTGAATATAATCAATAAAAACAGCCCCTATATTGGTGTTTTTATATAGATATCTAATAGCTTCAATTAGTGTATCTGAATTATAATTAGAGTAGTGAATATTAAGTCTTCTTGTTTCTATTAATCGATTAAAAAATTCATCTTTTTTATATTTGAAGTTTTCTACACTCTCTCTTCTTATATAATCTTTAGAGCCTGTAGTAAAGTAACTTTTCAAAGTCTTTCTATTATTATTACTAATCTCCTCATTTAAATAAGTGTTTAGAGCATTGGTTAATATACTATCTCTGTCTTCCTCATAACTAAATAAATAAACCTCTTTACCAGGATAATATTGAGCTACATTGAGAGCTATATTTATTAAAAAAGTAGTTTTACCATGAGAAGTAGGAGCAGCTAAAATACTTATAGCTCCAGATGGCAATGATAATTCTTCACCTCCTATAGTATATCCAGAGTTGAGACTTTCTATTTTTTTTGAATGCCTGCTCTTCACTTCTTTTTCTGTGGTAGGTTTAAGCAAATTATTAAACTCAGTTGCTTTATCTTGAAGTTTTATATCCTTTACTTTTGCATCTAAAAGTTCTAAAGCTTCTTGTGTTTCACCTTTATCATGTAACTTGGACACTTGAGAGAGTAGGTGTTTAAACTCTATAGTTTGTTCTTCTTTTGCTTTGTTATAGCCTATTCTATCGAGTGTTATAGATAAACTTTTTTCTGTTATTCCGAGTTGTTGAGTAGTCTCTATAGAGATAAAACGTTTAGTAAATATATCTCTACTTATAGGATCAGATATATTAGAGGCAGTTGTTACTACCTCCTCTAATAGATTGTCTATTTCTTTTTCTGTTAGGCTTCTCTCTTGTTCTTTTTCTATTCTTCCATATTTATTAAAAATGGATTGTAGTTGATATAAGTAATAAGGAAGAGCTTCATTTATTATCTTTTTAAAGGATTCTATTCCATTATTTTTTATAAATGTATCAGGGTCTGTTTTTTTTCCATTGATAGGAAGAGTTGCAATATAAACTTTGTTTACTCCCTCTTCTTGTATTATTTGTATTACTCTGTTTATTAAATTTACTGTTGATTGATCTTTATTAAGTTCGGTATCAAAACACAACGTGAATTTCTTAGCTCCTTTATTTATCGCATCTCTTATTTGACTAGAACTTATGTTATTACCTCCAGTTGCTACTACATTATCTACTCCTTTAATAGAAGCGTGTAAGCTGTCCAATTCCCCTTCTACAATCACTACGTCTTTATCTCCCTTTATTCCTAAAAGGTTGAAAAAACCGCCCATTTTATCAAGACCGTAAGAGTTTATATATTTTGGTTTATTATCTTCAACTGTTCTAAACTTAAAGCCTTTTAGTGTTCCTCCACTTCGGTAAGGGATGGTAAGTAAATGAGTATATCCTATTCTCTTATCCATATAGAAAGGAATAGTTTCTCTTATTAGCTCCTCACTATAACCTTTAGCTTTAAGATATTTATTAAGAATGATCTGAGAGGGTACATACCCCAATTCCATTGCTTGTATGTCGTCGTTAGTGTATCCTCTGTTTTTTAAAAAAACCTTAACTTTCTCAATTTTTCTCTCTTCTACATTTTTATCAGAACGATTTAAATAATAAATGAAATAGTTATTACACAGTTCTAATAAAGTGTATTTCTGCTGTAGCTTTTCGTATGTTGCTTTATCAAAACTTGGATCGGTAGGTAAAGTTAAACCCACAGTATCTGATAGCCTTTTTAGAGCCTCTATAAACTCGATTGAATCTCTTTGCATTACATAGTCAATTAGAGATAGGCTTTCTCCTCCTTGCTCTAATATCCTACTGGGAACCTTGTTTGTTATGGTAGTCTTATCAGACCTACTATGTAGCTCTCCATTTAAATATGTATTACTTCTCCAATCTCCTCTATGTTTTTTAAAGTTATGTTCTTTAAATACAATATCGATTTTCTCGAAAAGAGTAGGGTAGAGTGTACTCTGTATCCATTCTGTTAGTGGGTTCATATATATATTATTGGGTTTTAATATAATAACTATCGTATATGTCTTACTATTGGAGCTTCAATATAAATTATCTATTAAAGCTTCTCCGCTATTTTGGAGTCTTCTCTCTTCATTTAAATTTGAGGTGTAAATTTGTGTTGTGCTTGGGTTAGTATGTCGTAATGTAAATTGAGCCATTTCTAAAGTTCCTCCTGCTCTCAAAATATTAATGGCCGTTGTATGTCTTAAACTATGAGCTGTATAACTCTTTTCATTCAATCCTATAGCTTTTAATCCTTCTTTAGCTATAAAGCTTATAGTACGAGTTGAAAGTCTCTTTCCTTTGCTATTATTGCTTGTAGAAATAAATAAAGGTTCTATATCATTAGGGGACTTTCTAAATTGCAGATAATTCTCAATAGGTAAGTACGCTTTATCAGTAAGAATAACAAAGTTATCTTTTTCATCTCTTCCTTTGCCATGAACTAATAAAACACGTTGAGATCCTTTAAATATGATATCTTCAATATTTGCTCTAATTACCTCAATGGTTCGTAAACCTGTTCGGAGAAGTAAATTAATTATAGCATAGTCTCTTAAATTTTTATCTTTATAGTAATGAAGTAAGGCTGTAGCTTCTTGTGGTTGTAAAGCTTGTTTTTTGAACTGTGCTTTTCGAGAAGGAGTTTTAATGCCCTTAGCTATATTTGGATAGTATTTGTTGGCTTCACTCCATTCATAAAAACGTCTTACAGAGGTAATATAGGAGGATACAGTCAAGCTGCTCAATCCTAAATTAAAAAGGTTTTCTTTATATTCTAATATTTGAGGCCTGGCTACATGTGAGAGCTGATAGTCTTTACTGTCTATCCATATAAAATATTGCTTTAAGGTTCTTCTATAAAGATTCTTAGAGCTTTGTTTTACATCTTGATCGTTGATAAAAGAATTAAGGATATCTCCTATAACTAAAGAGTCTATCGAATTAGTTATTTGTTTTCTTATCTTCATAACTTCTTTTTCTATTTACTGTTTACTAGTGGCAAAGATAAGATGATTTTTTTAATTTGAGGTATATTATATGATTAATTTGTTGTTTAGTAAACAGTAAATTAAATAAGTGCTTCTTAAAAATAGAATAGTCTTAATATTTTTATTCAAATCTATATATAAAGGAAAAAGCAAATCTTAGTATTTCTAATCCCCGCTGTGCCATATTAGCTGTTCCCGACCAGAAGTAACTAATCCAAGGGGTATGTTTGTCAGATTTACAGATAAGAAAAATACAGCAACTTTTGATTGTATTTTTAATTGGGCTATCTTTGGAAAGTAAATTTTGAAATAGATGATTATTGCCTATAACATCCAAATTTAAATATATATACTAATGTTTAGAAGAGAACTTGCGTAAATTAGACGTTAGCTACAATTTGACCGAAAAATCCTGAAAAGTTTAAAATTTGTTTGTGGTCATAAAAAATATTATTACATTTGTACTATACAAGATGTTTAATACAAATAAAGCAATAATGAAAAATGATGAAAAACTAAATGAATTACTGCTTTCTTGGGAGAGCACATATAAAAAAGGACAATTAACACTTTGGATTTTTATGGCGCTTCAAGAAAGCAAAAAATACGTTGATGAAATTAAAAACTTCATTGAAAAGAAATCGGACGGAACAATTAGTTGCGAAGAACAAAGTCTATATAGAGCATTAAGAAAATATGAGCATATTGATGTTCTAACTTATGACTTGAAAGAAGGGAATAAAGGTCCTGATAGAAAATACTATTATATGACAAATCTTGGTCAAGAACTTTTCAATCAATTTGTCAACCGAAATATCAAACTATTCTTCTCAACCGAAATTAAAAACATTTTAAAATTAAATGAACAATGAAAACAATTACACCATATTTATTAAGATTTGCATTGACAACAACCCTATTAACCATAGTTTTTAGATTTTTTTTGAGTTATGGAATAGAAAATCAATCTGGAATAATAATTACAACTTCAGCAGTAACTTACGGATTACTTATGTTTGCCACAGGTTGGTATTTTGGACGAAAAGACGGAGAATATTTACCAATATATGATGTTGGATTTAGATTCCATTTAACAACTTATTTAATTCACAATGGAATATCCCTATTGTGGCTCGGACTTGGGTTTGGTTCAAAATATGAAAATTTAAGCGTATCAATTATGGTTGCAATTTATTGGGGAATTTTCCTATTGTTACATTTTATCTTTTACATTTGGGCAAGAAAGAACTCAATTGAAAATTTAGATAAAGAAGACCTATTTGAATAAAAACTGTAGCTAACACTGGCTATAAGTAATTGCTTGTTCTCGCCTACTTCTGAAAATCCTCGCGGATTTTCAGTTTGGTGTGTACTTGTAAAGTTAAATGCAAAACCACGCAACTACTCATAGCCGAGACCGTTAGCAGTTATTAGAGAAAAAACAAACATTACACTGTAAATAAAGACATTAATATGAAAAAATACACCGAATTAAACCTTGGATTTGGAGACGCAGAGAATTATAAGAGAAGAGAGAATAAAGAGTTGTTAAATAAGTATTTTATTAGAAATGATGAACTTTATGATATTTTAAAACCATCCAAGTATTTTATTATAGGAGATAAAGGAACAGGAAAAACCGCATATTCTTTATATTTAGCAAATAATCAGTTTTCTAACACCAATTCATATTTAAACCATATTAGGGAAACCGAATATGTAAAGTTTATCAAACTGAAAAAAGAGAATCATTTAACACTAAGCGACTATACTAACATCTGGAAAGTATTAATTTATCTGCTCTTATCACAGCAGATTCAGAAGAAAGAGAAAGATAGTACCATTTTTTCAAAGTTTTCAAAATTTAGACCGCTTCAAGAAGCTATTGATACTTTTTACAAATCAGCTTTCACCCCAGAAATTATTTATGCCTTAAATATCATTGACGAAACAAAAGCTGTCGCAGAATTATTGCACAAACATTTCAAAATTGCAGGTGAAGAGAAGTATAGTGAATCCTTTTCCGAAAGTAAATTTCAAATTAATCTATTATATATTCAAAATAAATTTGAGATTGCGTTCTCTTCTTTAAAGTTAGAACTAAATCATATTCAATTTATTGATGGAATTGATATTCGTCCTCGTAATATTCAATACGAAGATTATCTGGAGTGTGTTAAAGGTTTATCAAATGCAGTTTGGACATTAAACAATGATTTCTTTTCGAATATAAAAGACTCAAAAGGTAGAATTAAAGTTATGATACTTGTTCGACCAGATATTTTCTCTCAATTAGGTCTTCAAAATCTCAATAATAAAATTCGAGATAATGGAGTTTTATTAGACTGGAAAACTACTTATCCAG
>JAAZDF010000206.1 GCA_012512905.1 Clostridium sp. | reverse complement strand
CCACTCTAATTGATCCTTATCATCACTCGCTCTCCACGCTATATGGTGAACAGTACCTATTCCCATTTCTCCGTTTCCACTTGTAGTTGTTTTTAAATCAATTACATTTCCAATATCACTAGAAGATCTAAAACGTAAAATGTCTCCCTCTTCCCCGGTTTTTTCAAGTCCAAGAATATTTTCTAATAAATCAGCTGTTTTTTCAGGTTCTAAGGAGAAAAGAGTTGCTCCACCAAAACCTTTAATTGCATTTTCAGGACTTATCTCTCCAAATTCCCAGCTATTTTGATCTCCCGAGTCTCTTTCAACAATTTCCAGGTGAAGTCCATCTGGGTCATCAAACTTTAAGTACTCTTCTCCAAAACGCTCTTCTTTTTTATATGAAACACTAAACTTATTTAATCTTTTTTCCCAAAATTCCATTGCACCTTTGTTTACTAAATAAGAAGTAACTCCTACCTGGCCATCTCCTATTACTCCTTTTTGTCCACCTTCAAAAGGAAAAAAAGTTATAATAGTTCCAGGTTTTCCTCCCTCATCACCAAAATAGAAATGGTAAGTACCAGGGTCGTCAAAGTTAACAGTTTTTTTCACCAGGCGAAGACCTAGCACTCCTGCATAAAAATCCACATTTTTTTGAGGATCACCTACCATAGCTGTTATATGATGAATTCCACTTGTGTTTTTTTTCATTTAAATTCACTCCTAACCAATAATTTAAGCTTTCTAACAAAAATCTAAATCCTAATAACAAATGAATATTAATAAAATAACTAACTTAGCTCAGACTGTCCATGATATAAGGATGCATAACGTCCGTCCATTTCAAGTAAATCGTCATGACTTCCTCTTTCAATAATTTCACCATGCTCTAAAACAATAATTGCATCTGCATTTCTAACTGTAGATAGTCTATGAGCAATAACAAAAGTAGTACGCCCTTCCATAATAGAACCCATACCTTCTTCAACTAGTCTCTCAGTACGTGTATCTATAGAAGAAGTAGCCTCATCTAGGATAAGAATACTTGGGTTTGCAACTGCAGCTCTTGCAATATTTAAAAGCTGTTTTTGGCCTTCTGATAAATCATCTCCGACACCACTTATAACTGTATTATATCCATGTTTCAAATGCCTAATAAAGTAGTGAGCATTTGCAAGCTTTGCAGCTTCAATGCACTGGTCATCAGTTGCATCTAAATTACCATATCGGATATTATCCATAATAGTTCCTGTAAATAAATTTGTATCTTGAAGTACCATTGCAATATGGCTTCTTAGGTTAAATCGATTTATTTCTCTAATATCGATATCATCTACCAAAATTTCTCCTTTATCAATTTCATAAAAACGAGAAATAAGGTTTGTGATGGTTGTTTTTCCTGCGCCTGTTGATCCAACAATTGCAATCTTTTGTCCAGGTTTTGCATAAAATGATATATCATTTAAAATGATTTGATCCTTAACATAGGAAAAAGTTACGTTATTAAATTTAACATCTCCAGTAACCTTATCTAGAATCATATCTTCTTCATTAACTGACTCTAGAGGCCAATCAATAAGTTCAAATATACGCTCTGATGATGCAAGTGATGATTGAAGAGTTGTAAACTGATTGGAAATCTGATTAATTGGACGTCCTTGAGTTCGTGTCATATTTACATATGCACCTAAGTCTCCAATACTAAGGCCAAAATTAATAGCTAAATATCCACCTGCAATACCTATAATTGCATAGCTAATTGTATTCATATTCTGCATAAGTGGAAACATCATAATAGATGTAATTTGAGCTTTCTGTGCATTTTTACGATACTCTTTATTTAATTCATTAAATTCCTCAATAGCGTCTTCTTCGTGGTTAAATAACTGCATAACCATTTGTCCTTCCATCGCTTCTTCTATAAAACCATTAAGTTTTCCAAGTGACTTCTGCTGGCGACGTGCATAGGTTCTACTACGACGAACAATCCACCTAGCCATGATTGAAAGAAGAGGTAATAATACTACAGTTATAAGAAACAAAGTAGGACTTAAATAAAACATTACAAAAATTGTTCCTACAAGGGTAAATATATTTATGATAATAGATGCAGCAGCAGTATTAAGTCCTTCACCTACTAAGTCTATATCATTAGTAAAACGGCTCATTAAATCTCCATAAGTATTCCTATCGTGATATCCAACTTTCATTTTTAGCATATTATTGTACATATCTTCTCTAAGTTTTCTTACAGTCCTTTGAGAAATTTTAACCATCATTCTTTCTGAAAATAATGTTGTTAAAACTTCTATGAGAAAAATTACTGCTAATAATGATAACTTAGCTATAAGCTGACTAAACATTACATTTCTTGTTACTGTTCCTGTAAGGCCACCCTGTATAATTGTAATTAATGGAGAAATTGAATATGCACCGTAAAGTCCTGCTAGTGTTGAAGCTATTGAAGCTAAAACAACAAAAAATAGTAAAATTTTTGATTCACCCAAATAAGATATTAAACGGAGTAATGTACCTTTTTGATCTTTAGGCTTTGTTCCAATTGCACTTCTTCGGCTCATTCTAATTCTCCTTTCTCCATTTGACTATCATAAATTTCCTGATAGACATGGCAGTCTTTAATAAGTTCGTCGTGAGTTCCCTGGCCAACAATTTTACCTTGGTCCAGAACAAGAATATTGTCACTATCAATAATTGAGCTAATTTTTTGTGCTACATTAATAATTGTTATATCAGAGTAAAGTTTATCAAGTGATTCCTTAACTCTAGCTTCTGTTGCAGCATCTAAAGCTGATGTTGAGTCATCTAACACTAAAATCTTAGGATCAGTTACTAAGGCTCTTGCGATACTAAGCCTTTGCTTTTGACCTCCTGAGAAGTTTGATCCACCTTGCTGGACTACAGATTCAAATTGATCTGGTTCACCCATAAGGTAATCATAAATATCCGCTGCTTTTGTAGCTTTTTTAAGTTCCTCTAAGCTAGCATCTTTATTACCAAGCCTTAGATTCTCTGCAACTGTTCCACTAAAAAGAACATTGTGCTGAGGGACAAATCCAAATTGCTCTCTAAGTTTTTTTAGGTCCATATCTCTAATATCAGTACCATCTAGCAATATTCTACCTTCAGTTACGTCGATAAGGCGGGCAAGTAAATGAATCAAAGTAGATTTACCGCTTCCCGTAGAACCTATAATACCAACATTCTCTCCGGGCTTTATTTCAAAATTCAGCTCAGATAAAATGCACTCCGCTTCCTTATAGTACTGAAAAGATACATTATCAAAAACTATATGTCCCTCTTCTATATTTTTATTTTCTGTATCAGGATCTGATGAAATATCAGAATCTGTTTCAAGTATCTGGTTTATACGAACTATAGAAGCCTTAGAACGAGAAAGCATCATAAGTACATGAGTAATCATAAGCATTGAAAACATAGTAAATCTTAAGTAGTTTACAAATACAAGCAGATCACCCAGCTGAATCAAACCATAATCAACAATTAGATGTCCTGATACATAAACAACTACAATGGTTGCAAAGTTAATCGCAGCTATCAAAGCCGGATTCATAATTGTCATTAGGATGTTTGCATGAACACTTACTTCATATAAATCTTCATTTTCTTTTTTAAAAGTTTTATTCTCATCTTCCTCACGAACAAAAGATTTAATAACCCGAATATTCATTAATGACTCTTGAATTTTTCGGTTCATCTTATCAATTTGATCTTGAAGTTTCATAAACCTTGGAAATCCTTGTCTGACAACAAGGAAAAATATAATACTTAATATAAATACTGCACCAAACATAACAAGTGATAACTCTGGACTTGTTAGATATGTCAAAACAACTGTACTAACTAAAAATACAGGAGCCCTAACTAGCATTCTCAAAGACATCATCACAGCTCTTTGAAGAAAATTAATGTCATTTGTAAGTCTTGTAACTAATGATGATGACTTAAACTCACTCATATTCTTAATTGAATAGGTCTGAATTTTAGCAAATACTTCTTCTCTAAGACGAAGCGCAAAATTATTTGATGCCTGAGAAGGGAAAATAAGTCCTATCATTCCAAATAATAAACCTAAAAGTGCAAGTCCCATCATCTTAAGTCCAACATTTAATATAATTGTAAAATTAGCATTCGCAATACCTACATCAATAATTTCTGCCATTAGCTGTATTTGATAGAGTTCTATAAAAGCAGAGACTCCAACAAATATAATGCCTAGTATAGCTATGGTTAACTCTGGTTTAAAATATTTAAATAATTTCTTCATCTAAAAGCCTCTTTTCAATACTTTCATTCATGATTTTAAAAATTCTTTTCAGTTCTTTTTTTTCAATTTCATTTAAATCAATAAACATTTGACTGTTAATTTTCTCAAAATTAGATCTTAAATCCTTAACAACTCTAAATCCCTTGTCAGTTAATTTAAGCAAATTAACCCTTCTATCAATTTCTGATTCTTTCCTCTCAATAAAACCACTTTTTTCTAAACGGCGAGTTGAAACTGATATTGATTCTTTTGATATATCTAGTTTTTCAGATAATTCTTTTTGGCTAATTCCAGGAAACTCTTCTAAATAAAAAAGAACCCGAGGCTGTCCCATATAAATCCCTAATGTACTTAAATAATTTTGTACCTCTTTTTTATGTCTTCTCATTAGAATATGGAATTCATCACTAAGTATTTTATCCACAAGATACTCCTCCTTTTTGGTTAGCCGGTTAACTAATTGTATAATAATTTATTATACTAGGATAAAGCATTAAATGCAATTATAAAATCCGAGTTTTAAATTATTTAAAAGCCAGCTCTACTAATAAACCGTTTTTCTAGTAAATTAGAAGACAATTGATAGCATTATTTATGATTTTTTATTTTTAATTCTAAAAATATAGGCGCTATATTTAGTAAAATCGAAACTATAGTAAATAGCCATAGCACTTTTGTCATAGTAGGCATAACATCTAATAAAGCTGAATAGTCCTTAGCCCTTACCCAGTCATAAACTAATTGGTACTCTGCAATAAGTGTTAATGCAGTAAAAGATAACCCCATTGCCATGGCAAGTCTATAATCTTTTCCTGTTTTGTACATATAAAGATTTATAAAAGTTGCTAGTATTGTAATGCCACCAAATATTAACCACATAATCGTCCCTCCAGTATTTTTACTTTCGTCTAAATTTTTACTCAATTTTTTCCGTAAACTAGCAGTAGCTAAAATTATATCTTATATTGAAAACTCTATGTTTAACTATTTCTTTTTTGCTATCACTAATAACTATTGGTTTATTAGAATTTAGCAACTAGATAATATATTTGAAATTTCTTTGTCCCTAATCATCCAATAAAAACTTCAAACACAAAATAAGTAAACTTACAAAGATTTTTCAAAGCTCTATTTTTTATCAATTATTATATCTCTTTTTTTAATTCTTTCTATTAAATCCTTTACTTTATTTTCAATCAAATTTCTGGTTTCTCTAAAATCTTTTATGCTTCCACCAGAAGGATCATCTAAGCCCCAATCTTCTTCATATTGCACTGGCATATAAGGACATACAACCCCGCATCCCATAGTTATTAATATATCGATATCTTCTGGTATTTCTTTTAAAAGTTTTGGATACTGATTTTTTATAGGTATTCCTATTTCCTCCATAACTTTAACAGCAAAAGGCTTAATTTCTGGATACTCCTCAGTTCCTGCTGAATAACTTTCTAAAATGTCTGCTCCTAAATGCTTAGCAAAGCCCTCAGCCATTTGAGACCTGGCTGAGTTATGAATACACACAAATGCAATCTTATACTTCATTTCTAACTTCTCCCTTACAAGTAGTTAAGGCAAATATTTCTTACATACTTAGATTTTCTTATGTTTATCAAAATTTTTATAGCTTATTATAATTGTATCTAATAAAATGACTTTAAACACTCTAAATATATGAATAAAAATAAAACATTTAAATATCTTTTTGTTTATACAAATATAATGAAAAATAAAAACGGTATATG
>JAAZDF010000205.1 GCA_012512905.1 Clostridium sp. | reverse complement strand
GAATCTCTATTTGCTACAAAAAGGCCCCAATTTGTTCCATGTTCAAATTCCCTTAAGTCACTCATGTGATTGGACAGTATAGCAATTCGATGGGTAGTCATCATTCCCATAACCCTATTGCTAGCATCGGTAAAAGCCTTTTCTCTAAGAATGATACCTGGTTTGTACTTAGCAAAGCAAATAGGATCTAGGTCCACATCTCGAACATACATCGTTAAACCAGGAAACGTATCATTAGCAAGGTCTTCGAATTTCTCATACATTACGCTGTCTACCTTTATTTTCATTATTCACACCTCCTCTTCTAAGCTAATTTCATAGCTCACTGGATAAAAACACCATATCTCTTTTTAATGAATAACTAGTAAAATACATATACTTACTTAAGATAGAATACCATAATTGTGTTTTATTCACTAAAACGTTTCTATACCATTTTTATTTAAATAAATATTTATAAAAGCAAAAAAACCTTGGAAAGTGCTCCAGATAAAACTTCTGTGTTTATATAAATAATTAGGGACTACAGGCCTAAGCACACCGATGATTGTTTTCATATGCTTTTCATTTTCGTTTATCAATTAGTCTTTGATTTATCATAGCATTTCTTTTGTATAAATACGATTTTGTTTCTATATCCATTTTTAAATAAAGCATTTGTAGATCTTGAAGATTTGAACCTCTTTTACTGTCGTTATTAAAATCTAGTTCTTCACCGGGAGATGTAAATAGTTGTATATCTAGTCTTTTCATCTCACTTAGAAGAACATTTCCTAGTCTTACATAAAGATCCTCTAGTTTATTTTCAGCATATTGATTTGGTTCTACCTCACCGTGGCCGTAATATATTTCTTGATCACTAACTTGCTCCTCTAAGGCTTCTTTAAGATCTTCAATTGCTTCTTTATGATATTCGCTCAAATACCTTTTCGTGTAAGCATCTATATATGGCCTAATATCTTTCATAGCACTCATATTGTAGTACCATAGCCTCCTGTCTTGGGGCAATTTTTTAAATATTTGAATATAGAGTTCCCGGTTCTTCTTTTTATCAAATGTAAGACCAAATTTTTCTTTTCTTCTAGGAATGATTTCACTCCGAATCATATTGTTTATTTTTTCTTGCCTCTGTTTTATTTCTGGTCTATCGTAATACATAAGTTCATTTACTATAGTGCTTTTTACAATCTTATGGACACCTTTTAAAAAGCCGTCTTTTTTAAATAGAGACGTCTCTGTCATAGCAATATGAATATGAGGGTTTTCTGTATTGTGATGTATTTCTGCAACCCAGATCGGGTCATAGAGTGCTGTTTTTTTAATTGCGGCTTCCATGCTTTTTTTAGTGACGTCTTTAATTAAATCCTCATCAAAGAAATCTTTCCTTTTAAGCCCTATTTGCTCTAAAAACCCTGTGCGAAAAGAAATAGTTATTCTCCATAAAAATCCGCCATTTTCTTGGGCACTATCAAATATACTTTTCAGATTTTCAATATCTTCGTCATCTAATCTGTGTTTGCTTCCAGTAAAAAGTTCACTACCTTTTGCTTCATCTCGGTTCATATAATCGATATAGCCTGTATAGTGATTTACATTATTATGTGAATTTACTTCTACTTCCTCTCTATCCATATAACTGATGTATCCTGAGTAGGGAGCGTCTCCTCCTTTTTTAAAATCTACTTTTACAATTACATTCGCCATTTTCATTTCCTCATTTTTAAAAGTGTTTGGTAGTGGACGGATGCTTCTCTGAATGTCCTGCTCAGATTTATATCACTAGATAGTTGTTTATTACTCCAAGGCACATTATCATGCTCACTTGAGCTTTTCATAATCTGGTTCATCATAGTAAGAAGGATAGCTGTTTTATAATTAATCTGATTTAAAATAGTTTCAGGTGGAACATTACCTAGATTTCCTAGCATGTCTTCATCGATTAGATCCCTTAGATATTTAGATGAGTTCTCTTTAGATCCTAAATATTCACTTTGTCCTTCTGTTAGCGTATAGGACTTTACTATAAGTTTTTCAGTACTATTTTCCACTTCAAAGTCACCTCCTTACTCTATTTTTGCTATTTCGGGCTTTTGGTTCTCATTAATAATTATTGTAATGGTAATGACATCTCCATTTTCTTTGAAGCTTAGCTTTCTTATAAAGTAATCATTCCAAGTACGAAGCTTGATTTTGCCTTTTCCTTTTGAAAGAAATAGGAATACACTTCTATAATCATAACTTCTAACAAGAAGGTCAATTTTATATCTTTCATCTGCTAAGTCATTAGTTGGATATTTATAGTCTTTAAGATTAATCCGATTTTTTAAAGCTACAAACTTCCTATCTTTATAACGGATCAGATTACTTTCTTTCATGGAGTTATAAAGTTCTTTTTCTCTTTCTAGGAGTGAAGGATCCTCTGTATAAACAGTTCTCGAAGGAAGAATAAAACCCCGGTTTAACGAATAATAACTCAGATAGGATATATACTCCTCTAAATACATATTACTTGAATAGCTCTCAAGCCAGACTTTAAGTTCATTCAGGTCATTAACTATTTTTTCGAGTTCCACTGAATACTCTTCGATATCCTTTGCTTTTTCTAGTTCATCGAGAGCCTCTCTGATGCCAAGGGAAACATTACTATACTTATCTTTTAAAAACTCATACTGCTTTTGCTTTATATATAGATGCATCCTTTTCATATTGTTTCCATTAGGGAGACTATCTTTATTAAGATGACTTTTACATCCTCTAATAATTCTTCGTTTTTTCTCAGAACCATTTTAAGGGGATTGGTTTCAAAATCTCTATCTTCACTATATCGTTTTAAAATTCTACGGATTAACTCTTCACGGCTTATACCTTTATCTCTAGAAATAGTATCAAGGAGTGCAATTATTTCAGGTGCTACTTTTCTGATTTTAATCTCCATTTTATCTCCTTTTTTTCTTCGGTTCATAAAATTAAGTGTTTATCAGCACATAATTAGTAATAAATATATAAAGTGAAAATAGGGTAAGGAATACGGTATTAAGCAGGATAAGGAAACTGACCCCAACGCAGTTGTGGCTTGGCAGTGCCAAGGGTTTAAAGTGGGTACACGCAACTTGATTGTGTGGCACTAGTGGGGGCAAATACCCTCTTTTTAGGGCCGAATAATATTAAATAATATCAAAATGAGTGCTTTACACTAAATAATATAAAATATTAT
>JAAZDF010000003.1 GCA_012512905.1 Clostridium sp. | reverse complement strand
TAGTTGGTCCTTTGTAAGGTAATTTTGTTTCTTGCAAAGCAATAATATCTGGATCTTTTCCGATTATGGTATCTAATACCTCTCTTGAAAGCACCGCCCTGTTTGAATCACTCGTTAAGGCTGCATTTAATGAATCAATATTCCATGAAATAAATTTCAAATTAGTCCTCCTTATATTTTAAAACTAAATTCTCTATAATTTTTTTATATTTATGTATAATAAGACACTTACAATTATATATTATACAATAAATACGAATAAAAAGCCCTCAGATCCAACTCTTAGGGCTTTAGTCATTAAATATTCTAAGATATTTTAATTTTTTATACATTTAAGTAGTTACTTTGAGATAGTAATTATTATTTATTCACATTTTTTTGATCCTGTCTCTATTAAATATTTCTACATTATCAAAATCAAACCTATTTAACTTTATATTGTTAGTGAAAAGAACACCTGTTATATTTGAAAATTCTATATAGTTTAAGTTACTGTCTCTTACAAGATACATATATTCTAATAACTCTTCTAATCCTTGGTACATGTAGTTAATATTATTGGTATGTTTTACTTCTCCTATTTCCAAGCTAATTAATTTAAGTTTTTTATCTAATTTAATTATAAGTAAATCTGGCCTTCCACTCCAATAATTAGTAGATATGGAATCTTTTTCCAAAGATAAAGATATTTCATTTCTTCGATCTAAAGAGGCAATTTTTTTATTTAGATGAATGTTACTAGTATTTCTCATTTCATCTATAGCAAGATTAAATTTTAGGTATTTAGTTCCGATTCTATCATGATATATCTTATATAAATACTCGTCATCTTCTAAACTAGCTAAGTATTTTTCTTCACCGTCTATAATGTTATATTTTATATTGCTTCGGTCAAACTTATTTCTTATGTATTTAAAAATACAGTAAAATTCAAATACTTCATCAACACTTTTGAGTTCAATAAAAGTTTTAGAAAACAAATTATTTATATGTTTTTTGTTCATAGACATAATTTCATAGTAGAGTTTTAAAATCTGAGCAGAATATCTATATAACTCATTCCTACTCTTTAGTACATCTTGAATCATTTTTGATGTAATCTTGACACTAGAAATATCAATTCTTTTTATATAAACATTGCCATTATAAATATTTGAAGTTATATGTGAAAATTCTTCTCCATTTTTATACCAATCTCTTTTTTTAAACCTGTCCATTCCTAATTCTAAATGAATTATATTATATATAATACTTATAGCTTTTTTTAGGATTATATTTTCTTTAGTATTATAAAGTTTATCAACATTATCACATATAAATCTTGTTCTATCTCTAAATAAGGTATTAGCTCTATATTCTACAGTTTTGTTCCAATCTATGCTTCCCCTAACTTCTCCTTGATATAAGTTTTTCTCTAACTTAGTAGAATTTTTAATTTTCCTAATATTTTTATCTAGCTGTAATACATAATTTTTGACCTCTTCTGTTAAAAGAAAATGTATTTTTAAAATATCATTTATGTTATTAAATTTAATATCGTCAAAATCAAAGAAAGAAGTAGTATTAATAATACCCTCTCGGAAATAAAAAATTAATTCATCTTTTATTTCCTCTATCATTTCAATTTTGAGTGATTCTCTTTCTTTTTCACTTTCCATCTTAATCCTCACCTAAAGAGATGTTAAAGAAATCTTCAATTGAAGTTTTTAGTCTTTCTTTATCATTAATGAAATCTAATTTATAAATATCCTTATAGAATTTTATTAATTTGTCATCAAAAAGACCTTCAAGCTGTGGTAGTATATAAATCAGTATAGAAGATGTATAATCCTGATCCAATTTAATAAAACTGACTATATCTTCTATCAAAGCAGGCCCAATTTTTCTGTATTTATTTATAGTATTCCAAAGAACAGAAATATTTTCATATTCTTTTTCAGCTAGTTCTGATTCCCATATATTCGATAAAGTTCTTACCACATCTGAATCTATTCTTTTTGGTATAGCTACAGGAATAAATGCAAATCTTCTCATAAAAGCATAACTCATTTCATAAAGAGATGTTTTATCAAAAGTATTCATAGTTCCTATTATTCTCCAATCTTTAGGTATAATGTATTGATTATGTTTTCCTTTATTATCAACTCCAAATTCTAAGTTTTTTTCTAATAATAATTCTATATTATTACCTGAATCATCTTTTAATCCAAGTTCTACATCGTCTCCTGATAAAGCGGAGAAAAATGGTCCAAATGCTTTATCTATATCTGCTCTATTAATCTCATCTATTATTAGCCACTTATTAATATTATTTCCATTTTTATTTTTTAAAGAACTTAAGAATATTCCATCTTCAAAATATAACGTGCCTTCATTATTTGGCTTGTAACCACCTATAGTGTCATAAGATGACCAGTCTGACATAGCTGTTACCATTTTAGATTCAACTTTATAGCTTTCTGTTATAGACTTAGCTAATTTTGATTTACCTGTTCCTGGAGGTCCAATTAAAATAATACTCTTTCCACTTTTAAAAGCTATTGATATTTGCTTTTTCAATGTATCTTTGTCTTCAAAATATAATGAATCTAAGTTTATTGGTAGAGAGAAATCCACTATTTTTTTCTCAACCTTGTCACTTTTTATGATATTAATTATAAAATCATATTCACTTTCTGTTAAACTAAAGAAACTTCCTTGTGGGCTTTTTAAAAACTCCATTTCCTTTAGTTCTGGATAGTTTCTTAATTCATCAAAATCAACAGAATCATAAATATCTTCTGTTTTTTTAAAGTGTATTTTCTCTCCATCATTTTCTTCTACTATCTCTCCAAGAGCTACAATTTTCTTTGTTGGACTAGTTTCATATCCTATAATTTTATCGCCAACTTTTGCATCCAAAAAATTTTGATGTATTCTACGTTTATTTTGATTTTCATTATATAGAGTATAACTTTCAACTTCACCAATTTCTATATCGGAATAGCTCCAAATATCAGGACTAGCATTCAACCACCAATAATTAGTTTTTATGTTTTTATTGTCATACAATGGAATATAAGATAAATCAATTTCATCCAAAGCTTCATTTAATTCATCACGTAATTCCCAAGTAAACACCTCATCAGCTTCTTTATCCGCATATAATATAGGCCACCACTTAGAGTTTTCAGAATCTGTTGGCATTATTGCACTATCTATATGTTTATAGATACGTTTTGCTAAATGAACTGAATTCGATAAATAAAAGTTTTTTGATTTCCCATATTTATCAGCAAGTTCTGTGCATGTCCCCATACCATTATTATCCTTGATTCTTTTCATTATCTTTAAGTTATCTTCAGTAAATATAGTATTATCTTTTAAAAGTTCTATCCATTTCTTTTTGCTAATACTTGGAGTGTAATCAATTATTAACCATCCTGGATCTTTTAATAATTCTTGAGCTTTCCATATTTCTCTATCTAAAACTCTAAAGTTTTTAAATTTACAGTATTTATCTCTAAAACTTATAAGTATCTTAGTATTCTCTATGTAATTGGTTAATTTACTTCCATTATTTAATACAACATCCATACCTTCCAATACCACAATTGATTTAGAAACCTTATTATTAATAATTGGAAATACTCTAGGTTTTAGACAATGTAGCATCATAGAAGCTGCTCCAGCTTGAATTCCTCCTATATCATTTTTAAAAACATCTTTTGAGATATCAAGTATTTTGCTCTCGTTTTCAAAGTCTTGTATTTTTATTAATAACGATATAAATATTTTTGCATCATTTACGTCTGATTTCCCCTTAAAAGTCATAAGACCAGAACCAAACATGCCTATAGACCAATCTTTACCACCTTCAGTATTGGTATATTGATTGTTTTTTGCTTTTTTAATTATTTCATCTAATAAAGATGTTATTCTTTTCTTATCAATAGGTAATAGATTACTTTTATTAATTCTTTCTTTTCTGGGGCTAACCCCAATTTTCCATGAACCTAATGTCATCGAATATATCATGTCTAAATCTTCTACAGTTAAGCTATCAAGGTCTATAGTCGAATATGCTCTAACAACCTCTCTCACAAGTTCATAAGAGCCATCATGACTGTCAGGATCTATATCTTCGGAATGCAAAATTTGATCTAGAACTGGGTTATTTTTAAATTGTAGGTATAATATTAATGTAGTTTTTAAAGTTTCAGTATCATTATTATATTTTCCTTTAATTGGTATTTTATGATTATCATTATTTAATTCTTCAATAATAGATTCTAGTTTATTGTTATTATAATTTTCATCTAAATTTCCATAATATTTTTCTATTTTTTTAGCATTTAATATGGCAGTATTAACTATATCTTTTTCAAATTCTTTTATATTTATTAACCAATCTTTGAAAGATTTGATATGCATTCTATTAACTCCTTTTATTTCTACTTAAGTAATACTTATTATTTATTAAAAACACACATATTTTTAACTCATATTATATATATCTAAAGTTATGTACTGCAGATTGTATCATTTTTATATTTTTTTATAATTTTTGTTTAATATTCTATCTCATCTATTAGTATTAAGTTATTAATTCTATGGCAAAATTAATGAAAACCTTAAGTTAATTGTTTTACTTTTTTATTATATGTCCCATTCATAACATTCTATATTCTTTGTTCTGATAAAAATTGTAATAGATTTATTTAATGATTATTTATAAGTTAGCTTTATTTGTTTTTTTCCCACGTTTTTCATAGTCTTCTTCTATTCTTTGCTTCCAGTTTTTCTCTACTTTGTTTTCCATTCTCATGTTAACTATAAGGTCACTTACAACTTCATAGTTAAGTTTAGTACCCTCACTATCAGCATGATAATTAACAGCCCTATCTTCATCAACACCAAATTTTGATGCAGTTTCAACTGCATCTATGTTAGCTCCTAAAAATATAAATTCCCACTTGTACTTATTTTTTTGATTATCTATCATAGCTTTAATACTTT
>JAAZDF010000204.1 GCA_012512905.1 Clostridium sp. | reverse complement strand
GGATTGTCAGAGGTTAAAATAGTAATATCTGAATATTTAAAGGATACATCCCCAAGTTCTTTTCTTCTTCCATATGTTCTACCACCTACGGATCCCACTACAGTTATTATTCTATTAGGGTTGTATTTTCTAAGAGAAGTTAAAATATTTTTTAAGCTAACTCCATTATGAGCGTAATCTATTATAACTGTAAAATCTCTATTAGTTTCTATTATTTCCGATCTTCCTTTAACGCGTGCTTTATTAAACCCTTTCTTTACAGCTCTATAATCTAACTTTAGATAATCTGAAGCTGCAATAACAGAAAGAGCATTGTAAATGCTGAAATCTCCTGGCATATATATTTCAAATAATTTTTTTTCACCATTATATAAAGATTCAAAACTGGATCCTAGGTTAGTTAAATCATTATGATAGTTTATATTAGCTGCCTTATACATTGAATCTTTAAAGATTGAATAAGTAATAGGACTATTTATAGAACTCTTAATAAATAAATCTGATTTCTCATCATCTACATTTATTATTGATTTTTTAGATTGGGTAAATAATTTTCTTTTGCATGAAATATACTCGTTAAAATCTTTATGCTCCGTTGGACCAATATGATCTTCTGATATATTTGTAAATATAGCTAAATCAAAGAATATATCATCAGCTCTATTCATCTTAAGCCCACCAGAGCTTACTTCTATAGCAACATACTGAACACCTTGGTCTACCATCGCTTTTAAATGTTTTTGAATTTCATAGCTTTCAGGAGTTGTATTAATAGTTTTTATCCTTGTCTCTTTATAACTTATACCATTTGTCCCTATTACGCCACAAGCTAATCCTGCGGATTCTATAACTGATTTTATAAGATTTGCTACACTTGTTTTCCCTTTGGTTCCTGTTATTCCAATTGTTGTAATATCTTCTGAAGGATAATCAAAAAACCTAGCGGAAATAGCGGACAAAGTTTTCCTTGAATTCTTTGTAGTTATAACAACGCAGTCTTTTGGAGTATTTAAATCATCATTTTCTACAATAAATATCCTGCATCCATTATTATATGCATCTTTAATATACTTATGTCCATCTACAGCTTCACCTTTAATTGCGATAAAGAGGCTATCTTTAGAGGCAAGTCTGGAGTCATAATAAATATTTTCAATTTCAATATCTTTGAATTCTTTAATATCATAATCTGTATAAAACTCAATATCACTTAGTAATTTATCTAATTTCATATTCTTTCCTTCTTAATTATTAAATAAAGAAATTTTTTCTTTATATTAAAAAGAATGGATTAAAATAATCCATTCTTTTGATTTATATTTTAATATTATATCATAAGTTACTTCTTTTTTTCTAACAAACTAAAGATCGCATTTAGTATTATTCCAGATAGAGCAGCTAAGCTTAGACCACTTAATGATATAGTATCAGTTATTCTAATCTGTAAGAAACTAGCAATTTGCTCTGGTAAAAAAGTAGGTGCAAAACCTATTATAAGTATTACAGCGATAATAAGAACTGTTTTGAATTCAACCTTCATTTCTTTTTCTTTATGAGCTTTTCCTAAAGTTTGAAATCCTACTAAAGCTATCATACTAAATAACATTAAACTAATGCCACCCATTACTGGTGTAGGTATGCTTCTTAGAACTCCACCTAGTTTTCCAACGAAAGCTAAGATAATTGCAAATACAGCTGCCATCCTTAATATATGCGGTTTATAGTTTTTAGTTATAGCAAGGACTCCCGTGTTTTCTCCGTAAGTAGTGTTTGCAGGCCCTCCTACTAGTGATGCAAAAACAGTTGCAAGCCCATCTCCAAGTAATGTTCTATCAAGACCTGGCTCTTTTATAAAATCTTTTCCTACAACCTCACCATTAGTTGTAATATCTCCAACGTGCTCCATAAACACAGCAAGAACTATTGGGGTTATTGTAAGAATTGCATTTATACTAAATTTAGGCAATGTAAAAGCCGGCATTTCTAAAAACCCAGCTCCTGTAATTATTGATAAATCAACAGAGTTAGTTATTAAAGCCGATCCATACCCAACAATTATAGCAATAAGTATTGACATCTTTTTTGTTATGCCTTTAGCAAAAATATTTATAAGAAGAGCTGTTCCTAAGGTTATTCCAGCAAGGATATAATTTTCACTAGCCATACCTAAAGCTGTTGGTATTGAGGTAAATCCTATAACTATTATCATTGGCCCTATTACATATGATGGAAGTAACTTTTTAATCGTTTCATATTTAAATTTTTTAACTAAAAATGAAACCAGTATATAAGCAAGTCCTGCTACTAAAATTCCACCTTGAGCATAGGCAAGATCGCCACCATGGGTTACCTTAACCTGATTAATTACTGCAATAAAAGCAAATGAGGAACCTAAAAATACCGGAACTACTCCACCTGTTACGAAATGAAAGATTAATGTACCTACTCCTGCTGTAAAAAGTGCTACTGATGGATTAAAGCCTGTTAAAATTGGTACAAGTACTGTTGCCCCAAACATTGCGATTAAGTGCTGAAGTGCTAAAATTACCTCTGTCCCTTTTTCTTTGAATGCTACAGATTCACCGCTTAATTCTAATTCTTTATTCATTTTTTCCTCCTATTTGAGCCTCACTGTGCTCTATTAATACGATAAAAAAACCTTTTGTTTCCGCAACAAAAGGTTAAGTACATAATTATTTCATGCATAGTTTTGCTACACATAAAATATTCAAATTATATATCTTACCAGTTTCACGGAACATAGTTTAAAGATTTCTTTCTAAAAAATTATACCATACTTAATTTTTAAATACAATGGAATCTAAGTCTTTGTAAAAATCTGGATATGATTTATTAACATGCTCAGCACCTTCTATGATAACTGAATTTTCACATCTAAGAGAGGCAACTGAAGCTGCCATAGCTATTCTATGGTCATTATAAGAATTAACTTTTCCTCCCTTTAGTCTCTTAAATCCTTTAATAATGATTTTATTTCCTTCTTTTGAGGCTTTTCCTCCAAGACTATTGATTAAATTTATAACAGATATAATTCGGTTAGATTCTTTGTACTTCAGTCTATCAATATTATAAAGGCTGCCCTCACCAGAAGAAAAGCTTAGTAGAACGGCTAATATAGGCGCAAGATCCGGTATATTTTTTATATCTATATGAAGGGCTTTTAAATTTTCAGCTTTTTTAATAATAAAATATTTATCTTTTAAAATGACTACTCCCATTTCCCTTAATATATTTACTATTTCTTTATCTCCTTGAAGAGACTCCATGTTAAGTCCTTTAATAGTTAAGTCTCCTGCTAAAGCAGCTGCAGCAAAAAAGAAACTCGCCTGAGAATAATCACCTTCAACTGTATAATCTCTTTTTTTATATTTTTGCTTTCTAGGAATATTTATTTTATTTTTCTTTAGGTCATATTTTATGCCATAGTCTTTTAAAACTTTAAGAGTCATATCTACATAATTTTTTGATTCCAATTCATCTTTTATTATTATAGATGAGTCATTTTCGCTAAGAGGTAGCGCAAAAAGCATACCACTAATAAACTGAGAGCTTTTTTGGCCAGAAACTATATATTCATTCCCTTTAAGAGGTCCCTTTACTAAGTACATCTTTTTATTAGCTTCATTTAAAGCTTTATTAAAATTTATTTTTTTAAAAATATTAAAATAAGTATCCATAGGTCTCTCCATTAAAAAACTGGATCCCTCTACTATAAACTTTTTTTCAAATAACATCAAAATTGGAATTAAAAATCTAAGGCTACTTCCTGATTCTTTCACATTAATAGTAGCTTTTTTAATTTTTCCAATTTCTTTTGAGTCAATGTCTAGAATTCTAGTCTTACTATTATAAAAAAATTTCACTCCTAAACATTTAAATGCATCTATAGTTGCAAGAATATCCTCTGATAAATCTATGTTATGCACTTTTGATTTAGCTCTAGCTAAACTAGAGGCTATAACTATCCTATGCCCATAGGATTTTGAAGACACTGCTTGATATACTCCTGATACTTTATTTATGTTCAAAATTTTTTTCATAATATTCCTCTTTTCAATGAAAGCTAGCTTCTTATCTTTAGCTTATTATAAATCAAATCTCTTAAAATCTAAATTCATAATAAAAAGTTTTATTTATATAGGTTTTTTTGATTTTATCTGAAAAATATTTTTTCTCCTGTTATTTTCATTTTGCTAGCTTATATTGATTTAATTTGCTTAACTGTTAATTTTAAGATCATTTTAGCTCTCTTATTGATATTTTGGTGAAGGATATCTGTCATTTTAATAGCGGATTTGCAAGTTTAAAATAAGAGTTGACAGATTATTCTAGCAGTGCTAATATTGGTTACAATATCAAAAATGTTTAAAAATAATGATGAAGACAAAAACTATTATAGGATTTGCAGAGAGCCAGGACTGGTGTGAACTGGTATGAATTAATAGCTATAATCACTTCTGAATTTCTTAGCTGAATTAAATAGGTTAAGCCGGAGGGCCCCGTTATAAAGCCAAGGTTTGATTGAACCTATAAAGATAATAATCGCAAGATTTTTATAAAATTAGAGTGGTAACGCGTATTCGCCTCTATTAAGTTTAAACTTAATAGAGGCTTTTTTTATCTAATCATATTAAAAATTATTAGATTATATCATTTTATTAAACATTAATACTACAAAAAATAAAATTTTAAAAGGAGTTTTAAAAATGAAAAAAAAGATGTCATTATTATTATTACTTTTCGTTTTTTCTGTTGCGTCGGGATGCTCGGGGGATAAAGATGTTGCTGTAGGCGAGGGCGATACTATAAAAGTAGGAATGAACTACGAATTATCAGGACCAGTTTCAACCTATGGACAAAGTTTATCTGCAGGTATTGAACTTGCGATGGAAGAAATAAATAACGATGGTGGAGTATTAGGTAAACAAATAGAACTTATTAAAGTTGATAATAGATCCGATACTACGGAAGTTGCAAATGTGTCTACAAGACTTGCTACAAAAGATAAAGTATCAGCAATACTTGGAGCTGCTACATCAGGTAATACTAAGGCAGCGTCACCTGCAGCAATGGAAAATAAAGTTCCTTTAATTTCAGCTTCAGCAACTGATGATGATGTTACAGTAGATAGTAACGGAAATGTTAGGGAATATATTTTCAAAACATGTTTCAGTGATTCTTTTCAAGGTGTTACAATGGCAAACTTTGCTTATAATGATTTAGGCGTTAAAAATGTAGCTATACTTTTTGACAACACAAGTGACTATGCTAAAGGACTTTTCTCTAGTTTTGAAGAAACTTTTTCAGATCTTGGCGGAGAAGTTTTATCAAAAGAAGCTTACCAAGCTAAAGATACTGATTTTAAAGCTGTGCTTACTAATATAAAAGCACAAAATCCTGAAGTCTTATTTGTACCTGGCTACTACGAAGAAGTTGGACTAATCATAAGGCAAGCAAGAGAACTTGGTCTTGATGTTCCTATACTTGGAGGAGACGGATATGACTCACCAAAACTAGCTGAAATAGCAGGATCTGAAAACTTAAACGATGTTTATTATTCTAATCACTACTCATCAATGGACACAGCATCAGAGATTGTTGCTTTTAGAGAAGCATTCCAAGAAAAGTATAATGCAGAAGCGGACGCTTTTAATGCTTTAGGTTACGATCTTGCATACTTTTTAGTAGATGCAATTGATAGAGCAGGCTCTGCAGAGAGAGAAAAAATAAAAGATGCAATTGCAGCAACTAAAGACTTCGAAGCAATCACAGGAACACTTTCCATAGACGAGAACCATAATCCTGTTAAAGCTGTTACAATACTTGAAGTTGTAGATGGAGTTCCAACTTTCCTTAAAAAGTTAGAACCTTAAAAAGAAATAAAATAAGATGCATTTAGCATAAATCTAAATGCATCTTAAATATAAATGGGGGTGTTAAAATGAATCAAATTATACAACAGCTAATTAATGGCCTTTCATTAGGTAGCATCTATGCTTTGCTTGCTTTAGGTTATACGATGGTATATGGAATTATTAAGCTTATAAATTTTGCTCATGGTGAGGTGTATATGATAGGAGCTTATGCTGGATATGCATTAACAACATTTCTTCACTTAGGTTTTTTCCCCTCACTTATTATTTCCATGATAGCATGTGGACTTTT
>JAAZDF010000203.1 GCA_012512905.1 Clostridium sp. | reverse complement strand
CTTTTTAATACTATAGATACAAAAGATGTGGTTTTATTTGATGCCAGCGATAGAGTTTTAAAAGATAAAGATGTAAACCTATATTTTTTAAAAGAAAAGCATGACCTTCCTTATAAGGTGCTTTATAGTCCAGAGATAGGTATAAGTAGTATAGGTGATATAAGTAGTGAAGAGAAAAGTGAAAACCAAGAGACAGGAAGAAAGTTAAATCCAAATAGAACTGAGAACATAACAGAAAGGACTAAAGAATTTGCTTTAAGCCTTGTTACTGATGATATGTCAGATATTGAGAAGGCAGAGGCTATAGAGAGTCACCTTAAAACGAACTACAAGTACTCACTCACCCCAGGAGACTTAGAAACGGGAGAGGACTTTGTAGAAAATTTTTTATATGAAAATAAAGAAGGCTACTGCGTTCACTTTGCGACAAGTCTCACTGTACTTTTAAACTCACTTGATATAGAAGCTAGGTATGTAGAAGGATTTAAAATGAGCAGGGAAGTTATAGATGGAACTTATATAGTTAGGAATAGTGACGCCCATGCTTGGACAGAAGTTTTACTGGACAAAGAAAATAATATTTGGAAAACTTTTGACTCAACTGCAACAATAAGAGAATATAGTGAGGAAACTAGGGTAGAAAATGAAGAAGTTTTAGATGATGAAAGTCTAAACTTAGATGAACCAAATCTAGATAATATAGAAGATGGAGATGTTGAAAAAGGTCCAGATGATTCTATGGAAGGTCCTGTTGAAGACATAGAAAAACCATTAATGATAAGGCTCAGAGATAAACTAAATAGAAAAATAGGATTTAAGGATTTTGGAATATTAAGTTTGGTAATTATATCTTTATTTTTACTCTTAAACTATATTACAAGAAATATGACTCTAAAGAGAGTTATAAAGTCTAATAGTATTGATTTAAAGATATTTGTATATATGACGATGCTTCAAGATCTTTATGGAGATAAAAAAACCCATGAAACTCTAAAAGACTATAAATATAAGATAGAAGATAAAGACATAAGAAAAGAGTTTGAAAGCCTAATAGATTCTTATTACTTAAAACATTACTCTGATAATGAAGTTAAAGTTGAAAGTGATAAAATTTTTTATACACTATTACTCACTCAATATAAGAATAAAGAGGGCTATTTTTCCTACATAGTAAATAAATATATAAAAGTATATGGTTTTACAAAATTTCTTGAATGGGATAAGATTGAAAGAGGAATATAAAAATTAATACAAAGAAAATAGTTTAAAAAGAGAATGGTTAAAGAATAAATGTTAATATAAAAAACAACTAATATTTTAGAAATACAAAAAGTGAATTTTGAAGATAAAAAGTTAGAAAATAAACAAATGAAACAAAAATATAAAATAAATACAAATAAGAGGGAGAGAGGACTTAAATATGTATAAGATGATTTTAATTGATGTAGATGGAACTCTTGTAAGAGACGACTTAACAATTCCAGAGGAAAATATTAGAGCTATAAGAGAAGCTAGTGAAAAAGGTATTATGATTGTACTTTCAACAGGAAGACAGTTCTTAAGTGCAAAGCAGTATGCTAAGGAAATAGGTCTTACTGATCCTATAGTTTCTTCTAATGGTGCTTACGTAGCATCTCATAATGAAGATAACATTTACTATGAGGCTAGTATAGATAAAGAAGATATCTTATCTGCCGATAGTCTTGTAAAGCCTCATGGTTTTTACTGGATTTTTCAAAATCATGACACCATGTTTGCAGAAGACTTAGATGAGTACATTGAGACATTTGAAAGACCACATAAAGGAATACCATTTACCGACAGAATTAATGTTGAAAAAATTGATGAGAATTATACTATTGAAGATTTAGTAGTTGATCATGACCATGAAATTCATAAAGGCTTTATATTTTTAAATGATGAGAAAGTTGATGAAATAGAGAGAAAGCTTAAAGAAAATAAAAATTTAAGTGTTGTAAAACCTACATCTACTATTGTTGAAATTACTCATAAAAATGCAGATAAAGGAAGGGCGGCACTGAGCCTTGCCAAAGCATATAATATTAAGCCTGAAGAGATAATGTGCCTTGGAGATAGTGGAAATGATGTAACTATGTTTAAGTCAGTAGGCTTTCCTGTTGCCATGGGAAATGCAGTAGATAAACTTAAAGAAATAGCAAAGCATATAACAGACACAAATGAAAATAACGGCGTTGCTAAGGCTATAGATAAGTTTATACTTAAGAAAGACTAAAAAGATGCTAAATATTGTGCTTTTTAGACCTGAAATTGCTTATAATACTGGAAATATAGGAAGAACATGTTACCTTACTGGTTCAAAACTTCATATAATTGGTCCAGCTGGGTTTTCTTTAGATGATAAACATATAAAAAAGGCTGGTCTAGACTATTGGAATAAACTTGATGTTAAGATTTATGGAAGTTATCGAGAGCTAAGAGAAAAATATAAAGATAATAGATTTTTCTTTTCTACAACAAAAGGAGATAAATTATACTCTGATATAGAATTCAAAGACACAGATTTTATAGTTTTTGGAAGAGAATCTAGTGGACTTCCAGAATATATACATGTAGAAAATAAGGATAATAGGTTTAAAATACCAATGCTAAATGGAACTGACAGAAGCCTAAATCTCTGTAATACTGTAAGTATTGTGGTTTATGAAGCCTTAAGGCAAATTAATTTTATAAATTTAAAGTAAGAATTTTATTGAATATATTATCTAACCTAATCTTATAAAAGTATTTCGCTTAATCTTTATAGATTTAGATTTTTTGTAAATAAGAATAAATATTTTAAATGAATAGTAAGCAGAAAGAATTAATTTATTTTTAGAACTCCTCTATCAAGTATTCCTGAAACATTGAAAATCGAGGAATACTTGATAGAGGAGTTTTTTATGAGGAAAACTATATTTATGTGCAGGAATATAAGTCTTTTTAAACGGCGTCTGAACTTGGTTTAAAAAGCGTTTTTACTAACATCATAAATAATAGAGAAAGTTAGTGTAAAAATACTGTAGGAAAAAATATGAGAACAACTCCATTATGTTATGATTAATTTAGTGAAAAAAATACATACACATAAGGAGTGTTCTCACATGAATATTATACCACAGGTTACTTAGAAATATATGAAGAGGCTTTAAAACAAGGTGAGGTGATTGAAATTATTAGCAATACTACAATGGATTTATTTAATAAAATATCAAAGCATATTGTAGAAGATTAATTTTAAAGTCAAAAAATATGGATAAAATTGTTAATAGTTAAATATTTTATCTAAGAAATACTAATTTATTAAAAT
>JAAZDF010000202.1 GCA_012512905.1 Clostridium sp. | reverse complement strand
GCTTCATAGTTTTTACACTAGCTTTATCTTTTTTCTAAAAGATAGAAAACACTCAAATTGAATTGATTGATTTGTTTATTACTTTGGTTTGCCTATATTCTGTTTAATTTTCAAAAAGCTTGCCGCATCAAGCGACTTCTATATAATATCATTTGTTATTTAGGATGTCAACATGTTTTATGAACTTTTTATTATATTTTGAAAAAAGCCTGCAATATAAAATAATATTTAAATTCCAAGCTCAATCATAGCATCTGCGAGCTTTATAAAACTTGCAATATTAGCTCCTGTTAATAGATCATCTTTATTTGAATACTTAACAGCCATATCACTAGAGTTTTTATAAATATTTTTCATTATACTTTTCAGCTGTTTATCAACTTCCTCATCACTCCATGAAACTCTCATAGAATTTTGACTCATCTCAAGAGCAGAAACTGATACTCCTCCCGCATTTGCTGCTTTTGCTGGAGCAAATAAAACTCTGTTTTTCATAAATACTTTTTGAGCTTTAATAGTAGAAGGCATATTTGCACCTTCGCCTACTAGTATAACACCATTTTCAACTAATTTTAAGGCATCATTTTCATTTAATTCTCTTTGCGTTGCGCAGGGCAAAGCTATATCACATTTGTTTCCCCAAATATCTTTTGAATTATTGTAGTAATTTCCTCTTCCTTTAATAGAAACATATTCTTCTATTCTAAGTCTGTTCTCTATTTTAATTTTATATATAATCTCAGAATCTATTCCTTTTTCATCATATATATATCCCGAACTATCAGACATAGCAACTACAATTGCTCCATATTCCTCAAGTTTTCTAAGAGAATAGAAAGCTACATTTCCAGATCCGGAAATTATAACCTTTTTATTTTTTAATGATATACCTCTCTCCTTTAGCATTTCATCTATAAAGTAAACAAGTCCGTTTCCGGTAGCCTCAGTACGTCCTAAACTCCCACCATAATCTATTCCTTTTCCTGTTAATACACCTGGTGATGACATACCTACAATTCTCCTATACTGTCCGTATAAGTATCCTATTTCTCTTTTACCAACTCCAATATCGCCAGCTGGTACATCTATGTCTTTTCCTATATGTCTATAAAGTTCAACCATGTAACTTTGGCAAAACCTAAGTATTTCTATCTCGCTTTTTCCTTTTGGATCAAAGTCACTTCCACCTTTTCCGCCACCAAGGGGCATACCAGTCAAAGAATTTTTAAAAGTTTGTTCAAACCCTAAAAACTTAATTATACTTTGATTAACAGTAGGATGAAACCTAATTCCTCCTTTATATGGACCTATGTAATTATTAAATTGAACTCTAAATCCTCTGTTTATATGAATCTTATTGTCTTCATCTATCCAAGGAACTTGAAATATAATTTGTCTATCTGGCTCTACAAGTCTTTCTAAAATACTATTATCATAATATTTAGAAGTAGAGTCTAAAATAGGAACTAAAGTTTCCAGAAAATCTGTAACAGCATCAATAAATTCTTCTTCACCATTGTTCCTTAATTTTACTTCATTGATAACTTTTTCTATATATTTCTTACCATTCACAAATTACACCCCTTATTTTAATAACAGTTCTAATATTTTACATTCTGTTATTTTAATATACATACATTATAATTATTAATATTATACACTTATTTAAATAAATAAATATGATTTTAAGGAGATTTATTATGAGTATAGTTACAAAAACTGG
>JAAZDF010000201.1 GCA_012512905.1 Clostridium sp. | reverse complement strand
TTTCATTAGCTGTGGTATAATATTCATGTGGGAACACTCCTTATGTGTATGTATTTTTTCTGTAAATTAATCATAACATAATGGAGTTGTTCTCACATTTTTTTTCCTACAGTAATTTTACACTAACAAATATATTCTGATATTTATGAAAATTGCTACAATATTTATATAAATATATAGGATATTCGTTTTCTCTTTAAACTATTTAAAACTTACACTAATAAACCAAAACTTCTTTTATTTAAGTTCTTATAAAATAATGTTTTATTTTATATCAGATTATATTTTTAATAAAGCTTTCTCTATGTATCTCTAGTTTTCCATATTTTTTTATAGCACTAATATGCTCTTTACTGCCATATCCAGAGTTTGTCTCGAAACCATATTCTTTATGGTTTTTACCATATTCTTCCATTAAATTATCTCTATAAACTTTAGCTATTATAGAAGCTGCAGCAATAGATGCACTTTTATAATCTCCCTTAACTATGGCTATATTCTCTCCAGGATAACCTTTTACCCTATACCCATCTGAAAGAACTAAATCAGGTTTTAAAGTTAAATTTCTAATTGCACCTTTAAAAGCTTCATTATTACACTGTGATATTCCATATCTATCTATATCTTTATTACTTATTTCATAGATAGAAAAATCTAAGGCTCTTTTTTTAATTATTTTATCAAGCTTTTCTCTATTTTTCTTACTAATCTTTTTTGAATCATTTAGTCCAAGGATTAAATCACTATCTAAAGAATTAGTTTTTAAAATAACAGCGGCGCTAACAATTGGTCCGGCAAGAGGACCTCTGCCAACTTCGTCTACCCCGCAAACAATCTTATTAAAGGCTTTATCAAAATCATAAAGTTTTTTCACTCTTATAAATTCATCTTGTCTTTTTTTTATTTCTTTCTCTAGTGAAAAGCCTAATTTATTTACTGATTTTCTTGGATCATTTATCAAACTTTTTATAAAGTTTTTTGGATCTATAATAATCTCTTCCAAATTATCTTTTATAAAGGAATCAATTTCTTTTACACTTAAATCTTCTAATACTACTTTCATTTACACTCTCTCCAAAGAAATATCTCCAAATAAATTTCCTCTAAACTCATTTAATATAATAGTAGCAACTCTTTCATAGTCTATTTCGTTGCCCTTCATTATACATCCTCTTTTTCTAGCTATATTTTCCATATTTTCTAGAGGATCATCACTTAAAAAGTCTAACTTATATCTTTTAACAAGTCTATCCCCATAGTTTTCTGATAACCTTTCAATAAGTCTTAAGGCTAAAGTTTCTATATCCATAATTTCATCTTTAATTGCTCCAGTAAAAGCTAAGTTTAAAGATGTAATTTGATCATCAAATTTAGGCCACAAAATACCAGGGGTATCTAAAAGATCTATCCCATCTTTTGTTTTTATCCACTGTTTGTTTTTTGTAACTCCAGGTTTTTTTCCAACTTTAGCAATAGAGTTTTTTGCCATTTGATTTATAAAAGAACTTTTACCAACATTTGGTATACCTACAACCATAGCCCTAATATTATAACTAACAATCCCTTTTTCTTTCATCAGACTAAGTTTATCTGAAAGAAGTTTTTCGAGTCCAGGCTTTACTTTGTTAAGGCCTACTCCTCTTAAAGAATTGCCTGATATTACAACTGTATGATCGTCTTCAAGTTTTTCTATCCAGGCTCTTGTTACCCTATCTTCCGCAAGATCTTCTTTATTTAAAAATATTAACCTTGGTTTATCTTTTATAATTTTATCTATTTCTGGGTTCATAGAACTTCTAACTATTCTAGCATCTCTTATTTCAATAACAGCATCAACAAGCTTTAAATTATTTTCTATTTCTCTTCTAGTTTTAGTCATATGACCAGGAAACCAATTTATATTCATATTCTCACATCCCAATTTTATTCATGTACCAGTATACACCATTTAATATATATCATTTTATTTTATAATTTTAAATAAACAAATAACTAAAAAAGCGATAAACATACTAACTAATATGTTCATCGCTCAATTATAGACATTTTAACTTAAAGACCAAGAACTTATTTTTTAGTTCTAACTTCTTTAACTTTTGTAGCTTTACCAACCCTATCTCTTAAGTAGAATAGTCTTGCTCTTCTTACTTGTCCTCTTCTTGTAACTTCAACAAGTTCAACAGAAGGCGCATTTACCGGGAATGTTTTTTCAACACCCACACCGTAAGCTAGTTTTCTAACAGTAAAAGTTTCTTTCACTCCACCGTGCTGTCTTTTAATTACAGTACCTTCAAATATTTGAATTCTCTCTCTTGTTCCTTCTTTAATTCTCTCGTGAACTCTTACAGAATCACCAGGATTAAAATCAGTAAGAGGATTTTCTCTTATTTGCTCTTTGTCTATTTCTCTTATTAGTTCATTCATGTGTATTCCCTCCTATGGATAAATTGACGTTCATAATTAATTAGTGGACCGTCCGTACTAACACAAACTATATTTTAGCATATTTAAATGTATTTATCTATTATTATTTTTATTTTCTTTAAATTCTTTTAATAATTTTTTATCTTCTTTAGTTAATGTATGTTTTTCGTAAAGATCTGGCCTTTTATCTTTAGTTATTTCGAGCATATTAAGCCTTCTCCAATTTTCAATCTTTTTATGATGACCTGAAATCAAAACTTCTGGAACAGTCTTTCCTCTAAAGTCGAAAGGTCTTGTGTACTGGGGATATTCAAGCAAATTTTCCGAAAAAGATTCAATTATGGAGCTATCTTTTTTATTTAAAACTCCTTCTTTAAGTCTTAAAATACTATCGATTATAGGGATAGCAGCCATTTCTCCTCCTGTTAGAATAAAGTCTCCTATAGATACTTCAGTATCTATAATATCGTATATTCTTTCATCTATGCCTTCATAGTGACCACAAAGAAATATAAGCTCCTCTTCTTTTGAAAAATCTCTCGCCATTTCTTGATTAAAAGTTTTTCCTCTTGGTCCTAAAAAAACAACTTTTCCTTTATTACTTTTTTTTACGCTTTCCACTGCATCATAAATAGGCTGTGGAGTCATAAGCATCCCAGAACCACCACCGTAAAGATAATCATCAACTCTTTTGTGTTTATCCTTTGAAAAATCTCTTATATTTATAGTATTAATTTCAAAGAGTTCTTTTTCTTTAGCTTTTCCTATAATACTCATATTAAATATATCAAACATTTCAGGAAAAAGAGTTAAGATATCAATCTTCATAGTTCCACTCAGCTACAGGCCTTATAACCATTTTATTATCCTCTAAACTTATACTTACAATTATTTCATCAATTGCTGGAATTAAAATTTCTTTTGGCTCTTTTACCCAATATACATCATTAGATCCAGTTTCAATAATCTCACTGACCTCTCCAAGGAAAACACTCTTTTCATCATATACTTCTATGCCTTCAATATCACTTGTATAAAATACACCTTCTGGAAGTTCACTTTCTTCTGGTTTTTCTATATAAACTTCTTTATTTTTTAGCTTTAAAGTATCATCAATACTTTCTATACCTTCAAGTTTTAAAATAACTTTATCATTCAGATATTTTATATGTGTAATTTTATAAAAAGTATCTTCTATCATCACTTCTTTTAAATCATCAAAATCTTCCATATCTTTATTTAAAGGAATAACCTTAACATCACCTTTAATTCCATGGAATTTGCTTATTTTTCCTATATTTAGAAAATCTTTCATATCTATACCTCTTTTAGTAAATCATAAGCTTTAAAACAAATTTCAGCCTGCACAAAAAATGAAGGCTGAAATTAATTAAACTATTTCTACATTAACTTTTGTGTTTTCTTTTAATGAAGCAGCCTTTACAACAGTTCTAATTGCTTTTGCAATTCTTCCACGTTTTCCAATAACTTTACCTTTGTCGCTATCATTAACATTGAGCTGTAGTACTGTTATACTATCTTTCTCTACTTCATCAACATACACATCTTCTGGAAATTCTACTAGCTCTTTTGCGATTAGCTCAACTAATTCCTTCATATTTCCTCCGATTATTTTTCAATACCATTTTCTTTAAATAATCTTGCTACAACTTCTGTTGGTTGAGCTCCTTTATTTAACCAATCAACTGCTCTTTCTTCGTTAATTTTAACTTCTTTTGGTTCGCTAACTGGGTTATAGTATCCAATTTCTTCAATAAATTTACCATCTCTTGATCTTCTTGAATCAGCTACAACAACTCTGTAAAACGGTGATTTATGAGATCCCATTCTTCTTAATCTTATTTTAACTGCCATTTATATTCACCTCCACTTTTTTAAAACGGTAGTTTGCCAAACATTCCTTTTTTAGAGCCTTTTTGCATTGACTCCATTTGTTTCATCATTTTTTTCATTTGGTCAAAACCTTTAATTAGTTTATTAACTTCTTGGATTGTAGTTCCTGATCCTCTTGCAACTCTTTTTTTCCTTTTAGAATTGCTAAGAAGCTTTGGATTTCTTCTTTCTTTAACTGTCATTGAATAAACTATGCTTTGACTTTTTTTCATTTCTTTTTCGCCTTTATCTACATCCAGTGCACCAAGGTCTTTTGAGTTCATTCCTGGAATCATTTCCATAACTTTCCCAAGAGGTCCTAGTTTTTGCATTTGGTCTATAGCTTTTAGGTAATCTTCAAAATTAAACTCTTTTGTCATTAATTTTGATCCAAGTTCTTTTGCTTCTTTTTCATCTATTGAATCTTGAGCTTTTTCAATTAAAGTTAGCACGTCACCCATACCAAGTATTCTGCTAGCCATTCTTTCTGGATGAAAAACTTCAATATCTTCCATCTTTTCTCCAATACCAGAGAATTTTATAGGTTTACCTGTTACTTCTTTAATAGAAAGGGCTGCTCCACCTCTTGTGTCTCCATCAAGTTTTGTTAAAATAACACCTGATATATCAAGGATATCATTAAAACTATCTGCAACATTTACAGCATCCTGACCTGTCATAGAATCTACTACAAGAAGTGTTTCACTAGGATTTATCTCTTCTTTAATAGACTTTAACTCTTCCATAAGATTTTCATCAATATGAAGTCTTCCAGCTGTATCAATTAAAACAACATCATGACCTTCCTTTTTTGCAAATTCAATTGATGCCTTAGCTATATCTACAGGACTAACTTTATCTCCCATAGTAAAAACCGGAACATCTATCTGCTTTCCAACAACTTGAAGCTGCTTTATAGCTGCTGGACGATATACGTCACAAGCTACAAGAAGTGGATTTTTGTTTTGTTTCTTTAAATGAAGAGCAAGTTTTCCAGACATTGTTGTCTTTCCTGCTCCTTGGAGACCTACAAGCATAAAGCTTGATAATTTGGGGTCAAAGACTAATTTTTCTTCTTTTTCACCCATAAGGCTTGTTAGTTCTTCATTTACTATTTTAACAACCTGCTGACCCGGTGTTAAACTCTCTAGCACATCTTTTCCAACTGCTTTGTCGCTAACTTTTTTTACAAAGCTTTTTACAACTTTAAAATTAACATCAGCTTCCAGAAGGGCTAGTCTAACTTCTCTCATAGCATCTTTAATATCTTTTTCATTAAGTTTTCCTTTACCTCTTAGACTTTTAAAAGCATTTTGAAGTCTGTCTGATAAAGTATCAAATGCCATAGGCTGTTCCCTCCTTATAATTCATTTATTTGTTTAGTTATGTTATTTAAATCATAATTTTTACTTGTTAACTCTTTAATCAATCGTTTTTTAACTTTTTCTTTTTTAATTAACTTTTCTAAAAGATTAAGCTTATCTTCATAGTCAATTAAATTATTATAAGTTCTTCTAACAATATCATGAACCCCTTGCCTACTAGTCTTTTGATTTTCAGCTATTTCAGATAAAGATAAGTCTAGATTATAATATTGATCTAGAACATCTCTTTGTTTATCTGTAAGAAGTGGTCCATATAAATCCATTAGTAAAGATATTTTAAGTGTTTTTTCCACAACTTCACCTACCACAAAATCTATATTACCAAAATAGTTAGGGGGTGTCAAGTACTTTTACTTAACACCCCTAATTTATTTTGTTATATTTAAATTACGAGCTCACTATATACTTTTGGATCAAAGTCTTGAAGATCATCAATTCCCTCACCAACACCAACATATAATACAGGTATAGCTAGGCTTTTTTTAATTGACATTACAAAGCCTCCCTTAGCTGTTCCGTCAAGTTTAGTTAAAATAAGTCCATTTAAATCTGTAACTTTTTTAAATTCTTTTGCTTGAGAAATAGCATTTTGACCAGTTGTTGCATCTAAAACTAAAAGAGAAAAATTATTAGCCTCTGGGCATTCATTATCTATTACTCTTTTAATTTTTTTAAGCTCATTCATAAGATTTGTTTTATTATGAAGTCGTCCAGCAGTGTCTACAAGAAGAACATCTGCATCCCTAGCCTTAAAAGCTGTGATAGCATCATAAACTACTGCAGCAGGATCAGCCCCTTCTTTATGCTTTACTATCTGCACCTTTGACCTATCTGCCCATATAGCAAGCTGGTCTATTGCCGCTGCCCTAAAGGTATCCGCCGCTGCAAGCATTACTTTTTTCCCTTCTTTTGTATACTTATCAGCAAGTTTTCCAATAGAGGTTGTTTTTCCAACTCCATTAACGCCAATAACAAGAATTATTGTTTTCTCTTCTATATTGAACTCAATGTCATCTTCTTTCATATACTCGTAAATAACGTCTTTTAAAGCATCTTTAACCATAGACACATCATTAATCTTTTCTTTTCTAATCTTATCTCTAAGTAGCTCTATAAGCTCTATGGAAGTATCATAGCCAACATCTGATGCGATAAGTACTTCTTCCAGCTCTTCATATAACTCTTCATCTATTTTAATAGCCATACCTAGAGTTTCATTAAGCATTCCCGTTATATTATCTCTTGTTTTAGTTAATCCTTCTTTAATTTTATCAAAAAAATTAGCCATTAATTTCCCTCTCTTCTTTTAAATCCATTGATACGATTTTAGATATTCCTTTTTCTTCCATTGTTACTCCATAAATAACATCTGCTGATTCCATGGTACCTTTTCTATGGGTTATTAGTATAAATTGAGTTTCTTTTGAGAAACCAGATAAAAACTCCGCAAACCTATATACATTGTTTTCATCAAGGGCCGCCTCTATTTCATCAAGTATGCAAAAAGGCGTAGGTTTCATTTTTAAAATTGCAAAAGTTAAGGCTATTGCAGATAAAACTTTTTCTCCTCCTGATAAAAGATTTATATTTTGAAGTTTTTTCCCTGGAGGTCTTACACTTATTTCTATAGGAGCCTCAAGAACATCTCCATCGCCTAAGATAAGCTTTGCAGATCCACCTCTAAAAAGTTCTCTAAAGATATCATTAAAATTTTCATTTAAAACCTTGAAGTTTTCGTTAAACATACTCTTCATTCGAATAACCATCTCGAAAATTAGAGCTTTAAGCTCAGACTTTGCTTTTTCAAGATCTTCAATTTGATTTGTTAAAAAATCCTTATGAGTTTTAACTTCATCATATTCTTGTATGGCTGAAACATTTACACTTCCAAGCCTTCTAATTTTATTTTGAATCTTTTTAAGATCTTCTTTTAAATTCTCTGGATTTTCAAAGCTGATATTTTCATCTCTAGCCTCTGCAAGAGTAAGTTCTAACTTTTCATTTATAATACTAACAAGTCCTTCCTCTTTTTCTTCCTGCCTTTCTATGACAGCTTTTATTTTAAAAAGATTTTTGTCGGAGTCGTAGTACTCATCATTTAAAGTTCTAATTTTATTTTCAAGTTCTTTTCTACTTGACCTAAGCTTAACATCTAACATTTCAAGATTATCAAGCTCTTTTTCTCTTTCCTTTAAAAAGCTCTCTAGCTCTTTAATAGCTGCTAAAATACTTTCTTTTTCTCTTTTTAAGTTTTCGAGTAAATTTTTTCCCTCTTCTATTTCTTTATTATTTTTATTTATGCTTAAAGTTAAGCTTTCTTTTTCACTAGTAAGTCTTTCCATACTGGACTTTTTGGCTGAGATAACTTCTTCAAGTCGCCCTTCAGTAATGGCTTTTTCTGTTAAGTCTTCTTTGAGGGAATCAAATAGTTTATAATCTTTTTCTCTTTGCTTTTTTATTTCTTCAACAGATTTTATATTTCTTTCTCTATGGTTTACCAGCTCTTTTAGTTCTTTCTCTAAATCCTCAATTGACCTGTTAAAATCCTCTAAATTAATTGTTTTCTTTTTTATATCTTCGTTTGATCTCTTAATTACCTCTTCAAGATTTTTAATGTCTTTTTCAAAGGATAATATTCTCTCATTTATTTTAATTAACTCATTTTTTATCTCATCAAGCAAAATTCTCTCTTTTTTACCTTTATCACTTAAAAATAAAACTTTTTTTTCTCCTTCTTTAAAGGTCTCAAATTTTACTTTTATACTTTCTATTAGATTACTTATATTTTTTTCTATATTTTCTAAATCTCTTTTCCTTGAGAATACTCCAGATTTTGACTTGTTTGTGCTACCACCTGTCATAGATCCACCGGCGTTAACTATATCTCCATCTAAAGTTACAATTCTATTTCTGTATCCCATCTCTTTACTTGCAGCAATTGCATCTTCCAGAGTCTCTGCAACAAAAACTCTGCCAAGTAGATTTAGTGCAATATTTTTAAATTTAGGATCAAAACTTGTTAAGTCATATAGGTTACCTAGAAGTTTTGATTTTTTTAGCTTAGGCATTGGAGTTTTTCTTCCATTTATCACATTTAATGGGAAAAATGTAGCCCTACCAAAAGATTTTTTTCTAAGTAAATCTATAAGATTTTTAGAATCATTTTCTGTTTCCGTTATTATATTAGAAACTTGGTAGCCAAGAGAGACCTCAAGAGCTTTCTCAAAACCTTTTTCCGGATTAATTACTTCACCCACTAAAAAAGTATTTTCAAATACATCTTTTTGGTTTTTCTTAAGGTGAACCATAAGAGATTTTGAGGCCCTACTGTATCCCTCATATTGATTTTCAAGATTCTCAAGTATATTTTTCTTTGATTTTTCTCCGTTTAAATCATATTCTAAGCTTTTAATAATATCTTTTTCTTTTTCAAGATTTTCAAGCTTTTCTTTATATTCATCTCTTATTTTATTTATATCTTTTTCTTTTTCTTTTAGTTTATTTTCAAGTTCACCTTTTTCTAAACTAAGTTTTTTTATAGCTTTTTCATTTATATCCAAGGAAGCCATATAATTATTTATTATAGAATCGCTATTTTCAACCTGACCCTCAAGATAATCTCTTTCTTTATTTAAATTTGCTAAAGTTTTATTTAGATTATCTATTCTAAGAATTGTTTCTTCATTTTCTTCTAAAAAACCTTTTTGAACCTCTCGGTTTTTCTCAATTTCCGTATATAAGTCTTTTTCTTTTTCTGATAATAAATCTTTAGACTTTTTTATTTCTCTATATTTAATGCACGTTTCATCATAGTCTTTTTTATCTACTATTAAATTTTCATCTTTTATAGCTATTTCTTCTAGAGACTGCTCTATTATATCTTTTGCTTTTGATATAGAATCATTAATCTCTTTATCTCTATGGTCAGTTAACTTTAAAGATGACCTAAAAGACTCTAGCTTCTCTCTTTTAAGATAATATTCTTCTCTATAGTTTCTATGTTTTTCATCATTGTCATTATATGTTTTTTCAAGGTCTTCAGATTTTAAATTCAGCATCTCTAGCTGATTTTTTAGCTCTGAATTTGCTTTAGCTGCCTCTACTTCTAAATTGAGATTTTCAGCTTTTTCTTTTTCCAAGTTTTTTAAATCTTCTAAAACTGTATATATAAGAATTTTTCTCTCTTTTTTACTTAAGTCTAGAAACTGCTCAGCTTTTTGCTTTTGCTTGTAAAGAGGTCCTATTCTTTCTTCATAGGTTTGTAGGATATCATTAACTCTTATAATATTCTCTTCAGTATTGAAAAGCTTTTTTTCTGACTCCTCTTTCCTTGTTTTAAACTTTACAATTCCTGCAGCTTCTTCAAGAAGAGATCTCCTGTCCTCCATTTTCCCACTAAGAATTGCATCAATTTTCCCTTGTCCTATAAGAGAATACCCTTCAGTTCCGATTCCTGTATCCATAAAAAGTTCTTGTATATCTCTAAGTCTACATTTCTCATTATTTATAAGATATTCACTCTCACCTGACCTAAAGAGTCTCCTAGTTACACTTACCTCTGAATACTTTATTGGAAGATACCCACTTGCATTATCAAGAAGAAGGGTTACCTCTGAAAAGCCAAGGGGCTTTCTAAACTCTGTTCCAGAGAAGATAACATCTTCCATTTTTCCGCCTCTTAAAGATTTAATCTTTTGCTCTCCAAGAACCCACCTAACTGCATCCGATATATTTGACTTACCGGAACCATTTGGACCAACTACAGCAGTTATTCCATCGGTAAATGTTAAGAGAGTCTTATCTGCAAATGATTTAAATCCTCTTATCTCTATTGATTTTAAATACATAAGATCCCTCCTAGACTATTTCACTTATATTAATTGTATCTTCTATATGAAAATCAACAACATTCACTTTTACATTAATATTATCTTTTTTCAATTTATTAAAATATCTTTTTTTATCTGCATATAGTTTTGATAAATTTTTATTTTCAATGTCCACACTTATATCCTTATCTTTAAACTGTATAATTTTTTTATATAGATTGTAAGACTCTGATAGCTCCTTAAAAGCAGGATGAAAAGGACCTGATACAATTTCAGCCCCTTCATTTATTTCTTTTGTAGGTTGAAGACCAACTCTAATCACCTTTATATTTTCTTTTTCAAATCTTTCTATCATCAAAGAGCTTATCTTAACTGCCTTTTCTAGACTATAAGGTATATATTTTCCTTCGTTAAAAAGAGTTTCCATTTCTGTTCCTTTTATAGTTAAGGCTGGATATATTCGGATTAAGTCTACCTTAAGGGCTATACTTTCCTCCATAGAATAAATATCTTTCTCAGGGGTATCATAAGGGAGCCCTAGCATAAGCTGGTGGCCTAAAGTGAATCCATATTCCTTAATAAGCCTACTTGCTTTATAAATTGACTCTTTTTTATATCCTCTTTTTGACATTTCAAGTACCTTATCATCAAAAGATTGGACGCCCAGCTCTATTATATCAACATTATAGCTTTTTAAATGATTTAAAATAGGAATATTTATATAATCAGGTCTCGTTGATAACCTTATATAGTCAATAGTATTACTTTCTTTAAATTCTTTTGCTACAGATAGGAGCTCTTTTTGGAGCCTAATATCTATACCAGTAAAAGTTCCACCGAAAAAAGAAATTTCCAAAGTAGTGTTTTCTCTATCTATTGTTTTTAAATACTCATTAACGGTAGCCTTTACGAAATCTCCGTTTATTTGATTAGTTTCATCTTTATCTTGTCCTGTAATTTTATTTTGATCACAAAAAACGCAGTCATGGGGACATCCTACTTGAGGGACAAAAATAGGAATAATAATATGTTTAGACATTACTCTCCCTCCGGTCTTACAAATTTCGTAAGAGCATCTTTTGCCGCTGTTTGTTCTGATTCCTTTTTAGAATATCCTTCTCCAATTCCCATAATTATACTATCAATTACAACCCTTGATTGAAATTTTCTCCTATGAGGTGGTCCAACGTATTTTATCATTTCATATTTAATGTTTACTTCGCCATTTTCTTGGAGTATTTCTTGAAGATTTGTTTTATAATCTAAGATTATTTCATTTTTTATCGCTCCATCAATTATATCAATAAAGTTATCAATTATAAATTTATTAGCAACTTCAAGTCCTTTATCAAGATAAACTGCCGCTATTATTGCTTCCACCGTATCAGCTAAAAGAGAAGGCCTTTTTCTTCCGCCTGTCATTTCTTCTCCTTTGCTCATTTTTATATATTTACCAAGATCCCAAGCTAAGGATACCTCATAAAGGGAGGCTTCACAGACTACAAGAGCTCTAATCTTTGTAAGATCTCCCTCTGTTTTGTCCGTAAATTCTTTATAAATATATTCTGTAATAGCAAGCTGGAGAACAGCGTCTCCTAAAAATTCTAGTTTTTCATTATATTTCATGTTTTTATGCTGATTTGCATAAGAGCTATGAGTTAAGGCAGTTTCTATTAGCTCCTTATTATCAAAGTCTATAGCTATTAATTCTTCAAATTTCATATACTTCTCCTTATAGAAGTTCATTCGTCAAATTACTCTGTAATCTCAAGAATAAACTTATAATAAAATCCCGTATATAGATTTAAGCTATACCACGGGATTACTTCACTTTTAGTCATCCACAAGAATGCCTTCTAAGTAATTAACTACATCTCCTACTGTATTTATATCTACAGCTTCTTCATCATCAATTTCTATGTCATATTCTTCTTCTAATGCCATAATAATTTCTACAACATCAAGAGAATCTGCACCTAAATCATCAAAAGTTGAGTCAAGATTTATTTCATTTTTTTCAAGACCCATTTTATCCATTATAACTTCTTGTATTTTCTCGAAAACCAATATTCTCACCTCCATAAGTTTTTATATTTATATTTCTTAAATTTACATTTATAAATATTATACAAGATATATTCTATATATCCATACTTTGTTTCATTTTATCTAAATAATTATTATCATGAAACACTACAGCTTGTCTTATGGCATTTTTAAAAGCGTGAGAATCTGAAGTTCCGTGGGCTTTAACAACAATACCATTTATTCCAAGAAGAACAGCTCCTCCTGTTTCTTTATAATCATTTCTTTTAAGCAAACTCTTTAAACT
>JAAZDF010000200.1 GCA_012512905.1 Clostridium sp. | reverse complement strand
CTTCATAAAGACTATGAAGGAAATGGATTTATGAGTGAAGCTCTTAAGTCTGTTATTGAGTATTGCTTTAATGATCTTGGCCTACATAGAATAGAAGCCTCGACATTAACAGATAATATAAAATCACAAAATACATTAAATAAAGTAGAATTTGAAAAAATAGGTTTAAATAAAGATTACTTGTATATAAATGGTTCTTGGAGAGACCATTTTACCTATGCGCTAATCAATAGTGAAAGCGACTAGACCAATAAACCTAGAAAAGCTTTATGATAGAATATAAATTATAGTAATTAAAATAAACAGCATAAATCAATTGGAGGAAACAATGAAATATAATGGTATTATTATTTTTGGTGGAATGGGATCAGGAAAAGATTGTCTTGCAGATTTTATTATTGAAACTGATAAAAGGGCAAAAAAGTATGGACTTGGTGATTTAATAAGATCATTTAAGCCTATAATATCTGTTGATCCAAAGTGGAAAGATAATGAAAGAAGTTTTTATCAGACAATCTCTGACAAATTAAGAGAAATAGATGTTGATATATTAAATGAATATGCATTGTCTATAATGATTAGTGAGAACGCTGATTTTATACCGGTAAATAAAGATACAAAATGGGAAGATATAAATAAAAATATGGAGAATGTATCTAAAAAAATATTACCTATGATTGTTGGAGGTAGAACCCAAGCTGATTATAATTACTGGAAAAAAGCAGGCTTCTTAGTGGTAGGAATTGAAGCAACAAAAGAAAATAGACTTAAAAGATTAATAAAAAGAGATGGAAAAGAAGTTGCTATAAACAGCAATGTTTCTCATAATACTGAAATAGCTGTTGCAGAGATAGCCCATAGAGCAGATATTGTAGTAAATAATGATGGAACTTTTGATGATCTTTTAGTTGGAGTTAAAGATGTTTTAAAGGCATACTATGAGGATTAAATGAAAAAAACCTGCTTTAAGGCATAGTGCTTTAAGGCAGGTTTTTCTTTTGATATATTTATAATTATTTTGTTAGCATAGTCTCATAAATATGTTTTATATCATCTCTTGTGACAACTTCAGGATGATTTTTAAGTTTACCTTTGTTATCAAAAACTACATCTGTATATCTTTCAATTTCTTCTTTGCTTAGATTAATTTCAAAATCAAGTATTTTATTTATCTTTTCTGCTAATTCTTCAATACTAGAAACCTGTATAAGAGAAAGCAGCTTTTTAAGCTTTGTTTTATCTTTAAATATGCTTAGATAACCAGGATATAAGATAATGTTAGCTGTTCCATGAGGAAGTCCATTTTCATAAGTTAAGGAATATCCCATGGCATGTGGAAGACTTGTTCCTGTTTGTGATATAACCATTCCAGCAAGAGTAGACATTAACAGCATTTTTTCTCTATCGCTAATATCATATTCTCTTTCTATAAGTTTTGGCAGAATCTCGCCAAAGAGTTCAAGTCCTTTTTCAGCTAAGGTATCACTAAGTATACTTGCGTTAGTATTTAAATATCCTTCAGTAAGATGAGTAAAAGCATCTAGCGCTGTTGAAGATGTTACGCTATGAGGCATATTTATCATATATCTAGCATCTAAAATAGCTAATTTAGGGAAAACTTTTTGACCAATATTCTTTTTTAATTTTTGATCATGAAAAGTTAGGATAGAATAAGGAGTAGCCTCAGAGCCTGTACCAGCAGTAGTTGGAATTGCTACAATAGGTATAGACTTTAAATTTGGAATTTTTGTAATATCTTCTATTTCTATGTCATTTTTGAATAATATACCAATTGCTTTTGCTGCGTCAAGAGGCGAGCCTCCACCTATTGCAACAATAAAATCAATGTCTTTTTCTTTATTTTCATTATATGCATTAAAAACTGTTTCAGTAGAAGGATTTTCTTCAACTGAATCAAAAATAGTGTATTTAATGTCTTCTTTTTCAAGAGATTCAATAACGTCTTCAAGAGATCCATTAACTTTAGAGGAATATTTACCTGTTACTATAAGTGCTTTTTTCCCGTATTCTTTCAGTAAAAAGCTATTATTAATTAGAGATTTTGCACCTACTAAGAGCTTAGTAGGCATACTATAAGTAAAATTGTTCAATTTTATACCTCCTATATAAATGTTGTTTGCTAATTATATTTTAACATATAATCCTTAGAGGTTAGTGTAAAATTACTGTAGGAAAAAAAATGTGAGAACAACTCCATTATGTTATGATTAATTTAGAGAAAAAATACATACACATAAGGAGTGTTCCCACATGAATATTATACCACAGCTAATGAAAATGTTAACTACTGGTTACTTAGAAATATATGAAGAGGCTTTAAAACAAGGTGAGATGACTGAAATTG